>JAEUSG010000224.1 GCA_016788315.1 Fibrobacterota bacterium
TATTCGCCCATCGATTATCACCTCCGACTGCGCATTCGTAAGGCAACGGTACTTATGGAGCAAACATCGCTCAACTTTTCAGAAATTTCCAGACTAGTGGGCTTTAACGACACCAATTATTTCACTCGACAGTTTAAGCGGGTACACGGGATAAGCCCGCGCACCTATCGTGAACTGAATCCACATAAGAAGCATTAAAGAAGCGTCTGTTTATTTCAGGACGACATTCTGCCGACTGAACTTAAACCTACGCGTCAGTACGGATTTTTCGGAGTTGGTTCTTGGGGGTTGGATATATCTCGGACGAAATCTTTGCATTATTATTTTTTAGCTTCTCCAGTATTTCCACAGCTTTCACATCCATCTTTGAAAAAGCAAACCACTTTTTCCCAAGATCTTTAAATGAGGCACCTATGTGATAAAAATCAACATCATCGATGACCAAAAATCTATCATGAGAATCACCAAACTCTTTTATAGTTACTGGTGGATATTGCTCATTAAATTTCTGCAAATCTGCTGTTAGTTGACGGGAAATGATTTTCGTATAAATAACTACAGAGACATCTTTTTCTCTTTTCGAAAACAACGACAATACTCTATCGTCTATATAATTATCAATTATAACGATTGATTTCCTTGCCGACCGGATGAGATTGGAAACAAAAGACCAAGCGTCAAAGACCTGACCATTAAAAAAAATGCCCTGTTTCGGCTGAATACTTTTATCCTCAAGGGCAGAAAGTACTTCATTTACCTTCTTGTCTGTATGAACTTGTTTCATCTCTAAAGTATTGAGACGTTGAAATATTTGAGCATTCGTTATTATGAACCGGCGCATTACAACAAAAGCCTGCATTATCTGAATACTGACTTTTACAGCGATCTCACTCTTCAGAACCGCTGATAGCATTGCAACACCCTGTTCTGTAAAAACAAAGGGGTAGGTTCGACGACCTCCCCAACTTGAAGTTCCAAATTGGAACCTCAAGTTAGACCGACCTTCTGAGGTTTCTGATTGTGTTCTTAATAATTCGTATTCTTTTGGTTCAAGCTGGAACATGAAATCTTTAGGAAACCTGTCTATATTTCTTTTGACAGCTTTATTTAATATTTTCG
>JAEUSG010000230.1 GCA_016788315.1 Fibrobacterota bacterium
GGTGCTATCGTTACAACTCTATCTGTTGCACCTGTCTCAAGGGTAACAAGGAGGTTACCACCCGCAAGAGTTACATTCTCATTAAAGTTCACTGTAACGTTTATAACATCCCCAGCCTTATATGTACCGTTAGCTGTCGAGGATGTAACTGACGACACAAATGGAACAACACCATCAACTGCTATATTCTTAGCATCTGCAATATTTTGACCAGCTGGTATTGTAAGTGTTGTCGGGTTACCTGCTGCATCCAGGAGCGTTGCTGTACCTGCTAATGTCAATGGGCCATTTGCTGTAAGATCGAGTGAAGCATCTCCAGCCTGAACGGTATATGTTCCAACCGCGCTATTTGCAGGGCCGAATGGAGCAATAATCACCTTACGATCTGTTGCACCAGTTTCAAGAGTAACCTCAAGATTATCTCCTGAAAGAGAAACATTCTCACTGAAGTTTACTGTTACATTTATGACATCGCCAACCTTATAAAGGCCGTTACCTGTTGTTGATGTAACTGAGGTAACTGTAGGTATCACACCATCTATCACAATCGCTTTAGCATCAGCAAGATTCTGTCCCGCTGGAATGGTAAGTGTTGTCGGGTTTCCAGCAGCATCAACCACTGTTCCAGCAGAAAGAGCAACTGGGCCATTAGCATTAAGATCAAGTGATGCGTCTCCAGCCTGTACTGTATATGTTCCAGTTGCTGATGTTGCAGAAGAAAAAGGAGCTATCGTAACGACTCTATCCGTTGAACCAGTTTCAAGAGTCACTTCGATATTACCACCAGCAAGAGTTACAGGTTCACTGAAGTTTACTGTGACATTGACAACATCGCCAACCTTCTTCAATCCATCACCTGTCGAAGAGCTGATAGATGACACAAACGGAATAACACCGTCAACTACAATAGCTTTGGAGTCTGCAATATTCTGTCCAGCTGGTATTGTGAGTGTGGTTGCATTTCCAGCACTATCAAGAAGTGTTCCTGCAACTGCTATTGGTGAAACGGCTGTAAGATCAAG
>JAEUSG010000271.1 GCA_016788315.1 Fibrobacterota bacterium
TGAAACCGGGCCTTCTTTTAGAATGGAACTGAGAAGAGCTCTTACATTAATGCTCTTCATTGTTTTTTTATTGCAGGTCAATTGATACCCCCAACCAGTTAGTTATGTTTATAAACTAACCAATTAAAAGGGGTTTGTCAATACTTTTTTAATCTTCGTTCTTTTTTTTTGTGTCGCGCTTACGCCTGGTTTTCATCAAGTGTTCGCGAACCATGTTTGCGCGGAAAAAATCACGCTCCCCGGCTTCCATTGTTGCGCCAAGAAGCTTTTGAAGGTGCGCCGGCTGCACAAGCACCATAAGCTGATTCAGAGATTTCATTGTTATGTTATCAATTATACCCAGAGATATTCCAAGTCTGACTGCTGAACTCAGGCTCATAAATTCTTTACTTGTAAGCAGCCTTACATGGTTTAGAATTCCATATGCACGCCAAATTTTATCCTCAATATGAGTTCTGGCTTCTTTTAAAAGTGTTTCGCACGCACGTCTTTCAAATCCGATTATCTGTGTTATAACCTGACTGATGGTTTCAATAATCTCTTCTTCAGTTTTGCCAAGCGTTGTATGATTACTTATCTGAAACAGGTTTCCCAAAACCTCTGTACCTTCTCCATAGAATCCGCGCACAGAGAGACCTATCTGCGTAACACCTTTTAATGTTTCATCGATATCTTTAGTCAGAACGAGCCCAGGCAGATGAATTAAAACTGACACTCTCATGCCAGTACCGGCATTCGTAGGACAGGCAGTTAAATATCCATATTTTTCAGAAAAGGCATATTTCAATCTCACAGATAATTCATCATCTACACGACTTAGTGTATTCCATGCAGTACCCATGTTAAGTCCTGAAACTATTGCCTGGAGCCGGAGATGATCCTCTTCGTTGATCATTATTGAGAGCTTCTCATCGTCTTTTATCAATGCCCCTCGCGGCCAAGTTCCACTGCCAAAATCAGGACTGATCAAATGGCGTTCAACCAGGATTTTTCTATCAAGCTCATCCATATCTGTCATATCAGCAAAACCAGCTGTTGCAAGACTATGGCAATGTGACGATGCCGATAAAACATTTTCCAGAATTTCAGCCATATCATCCGTTGTAGACCTACTTACAAAAGGGTACTGAGCCATATTTCTCGCGAGTCTTATCCGGCTGCTCAGGATTATATCATTTTCAGGACCAGTTGCATCAAGCCAGGAAGAGGCAGAATCAAGAAGAGACTTAACGGTAAGCTCTTTCATTTTTCAGCCCCTTCAAGTTTTCTTACGGTGTCTCTGATTTGTGCTGCTTTTTCGAAATCCTCAGCCTGTATAGCATCACGTAAAGCCTTGCGCATATTTTCAATATTTCTACTCTTAGCAACAACCGGCTCCATACTCTTAGGAACTTTACCTTTATGAGTATCTGAACCATGAATTTTTCTTATCAAATCATGCAAACGAACTTCAAATGCTTCATAACAATGGCCGCAGCCCAGCCGGCCATTTTTTTTGAAGTCAGCATATTTCAGCCTGCATCTTGGGCAAGAGGCAGCTCCCTGTTCTGATTCATATTCGGCTGCAATCTTTGATACAAGATTACCTACGCCTACATCACTACCTTGCGCATGCTCATTAAATCCACGTTTACCAGCGCAGGCTTGACATAGATTCATATCTGTCTTTTTGTTGTTCACTATCTGACTGAAGTGTATCGATGATTCATTTTTGTGACAGTCATCGCAGAGCATTTATTTGTCTCCTTCAATTTTACCATGTGCAAGGCGTAATATTCTATCACATCTTTCTGAAATTCTAGAACTGTGAGTCGCAATTAAAAACGATCTGCCGGTATCACGAACCATCTGCAGCGCCATATCAATAAACTGACTGCTGTTATACTCATCCAGATTACCGGTAGGCTCATCAGCAAGAACCAAAAGGGGATCATTGATGAGTGACCTCACCATTGCAACCCTCTGCTGCTCACCTCCTGAAAGTTCGGATGGCAGATGTTTCAATCTTTTTGATAGCCCGACCCGATCAAGTAATTGCACTGCTTTAGATTCAAGTTCCTCTTTATTGCCGTTTCGAATCAGACCCGGCATTATCGCATTTTCAACGGCAGAAAAATCTGACAGAAGATGATGAAATTGAAATAAAAAACCGATCTTTGCATTACGGAAGAACGCTCTCTCCCCTTCAGAATATCCCGAAACATCTGTACCGTCAAATATAATCTTACCTGAATCTGGAGTGTCAAGAAGTCCAAGTAAATTAAGCAAAGTTGTTTTACCAGCTCCGGACTCTCCCATCAGAGCAACTACTTCACCGCTACGTAATGAAAATGATAGCTCTGAAATAACCTGAAGGCTCTTTTCGGCATCGCTATAAGCCTTGGAAATATTTTCAATTGAGAGTAGTTTTTCGTTCATAAATGGTCAAATATATTTAAGTGCATCAACTGGTTTAAGCTTAGATGCTTTTAGTGCAGGATAAAGGGAGAAAAGCAGACAGAGACCATTTGTTATCAGAACAACGGCAATTACATCAGTCCACACTACCAGCATTGGGAGTTTGTCAAGAAAGTACACGTCTGGCGGAAGGCTGATAAAAGCAAATTTCATCTGTGCGAAACAGACAGAAAGGCCAACAATAAGACCAGCAACTGTTCCTATCACACCTACAAAAAGTCCATTAAAAATAAAAATTCTAGTTATATGCTTAGGTGTTGCCCCCATCGAAAGAAGAATTCCTATCTCGCCGGTTTTCTCCATTACGACCATCAACAGAGAGCTGATAATATTGAAAATTGCCACCATTATTATCATGCTTATTACAATAAACGCTATGAGCTTTTCAGTATTCATCCACTTTATCAGTGTTCCATACTGACGCATCCAATCAACTGCATCCCATGGATATCCAAGATAGTCTCTGATTGCCTCTGCTGTTTTATCTGCAGCAGTAGGATTTGCGACACGCACCTCCATTGCCATTGCTCCAGCAACGCCGAACAAATCTGATGCAGTTTTAAGAGAGGTGAATGCGAGATTAGCATCATACTCGTACATGCCTGACTCGTAGAGTCCGGTTACCGTCAGCCGTTTCATCTTCGGCTGCATACCGGCAACTGCATCCTCTTCAACGCGAAGACTCATAACAATAACTTCATCGCCGACCATAACTCGCAATTTGTCTGCAACATAACTTCCCAGAATAATACCTGGATTGCTCCTATCCTTCCGTGATATAGCTTCACCCAAATTAAGATCGCCAGCTTTGATGTTCTTTGACAAATCCGTTACCTTCTCTTCAGCAACGAGATCAACACCCTTAATCATAACACCATCACGGATATCCCTGCTGCTTATGGCAGCCTTATCCTCAATCAGAGGGGCCGCTGCAACTACGCCGGGAACTTTTATTAGTTCTGCGTTCATTGAATCCGGGTTTGTTATTGCATCACGTTTAAAAGATTGAACTTTTACATGAGCAAACGAACCCATGATTCTGTTCTTCACCTCTGTTTCGAAGCCATTCATAACTGACAAAGTCATTAGAAGCACAGTTGTCCCAAGAAAGACACCTGCGATTGAAATAATCATTATTGTCGAGATAAAACTGACCTTCTTCCTTGCGAAGAGGTATCTCCTTGCTATAAACAGTTCGAATGGCAGTTTCACTCTGGTCTCAATAATGGAAATAGTATAGCATCTCTGATATTTGGAGTATCGGTTAGCAGCATAACCATTCTATCAACACCGATACCTACGCCACCTGTCGGCGGCATACCATACTCCATAGCTCTGATAAAATCCTCATCCATTGGATGGGTTTCATCCTCACCGCCTCTGCCGCGTTCAACCTGGTCTATTAGCAGCTGCCGCTGCAGAATAGGATCGTTCAGCTCGCTGTAGGCATTGCCAATTTCCCAGCTGTTTATATATGGTTCAAATCTTTCAACAAGTGCCGGATTGGAACGGTGCACCTTACAAAGAGGGGTAGATTCTCTTGGATGGTCGGTAATGAAGACCGGCTGAATTAAGTGTCGTTCACAGGTAACTTCAAAGAGTTCGGATAACGCAAGGCCTCTGATATACTGACCTTCAATTTCTGCCCCATGCTTTTTTAGTATTGCCTTAATTTCATCATCAGAAATGGTTTCTGCATCAATGCCGGCATACTTCTTAAGAGCTCCGTACATTGTGAGTCGCTCCCAGGGAGGAGTGAGATCTATTTCTGTGCCTTCATAAATAATTTTCATAGAACCGGTTGCAGCGAGTGCAGCACGTGAATAAATCTGTTCAAAATGTTCCATCATTCTATTGTAATCAGCATATGACTCATAGAACTCAACCTGCGTGAACTCAGGATTATGTGTTCTGTCAATACCTTCATTCCTGAAGTCCTTTACAAACTCAAATACCTTTTCAAAACCGCCGACAACAAGCCGCTTAAGATAAAGTTCGTTGCTTATTCGCAGATATAGATCCATATCGAGCGTGTTATGTTTTGTGATGAAGGGGCGGGCGGAAGCACCGCCGTATATCGCCTGCAGCGTAGGTGTTTCAACTTCAAAGAAACCATTATCAATCAGATACTGCCTGATTGACTGAACAATTGCTGTTCTTTTACGAAACCTTTCAACAGTAGCATCGTTTAGTGCAAGGTCAAGATAGCGCTGACGTGATCGGAGCTCAAGATCCTTAAACTCATCAAAAACAGTCTTTTCGCCATTCGGACCAATCTTCTCTTTTGGTACAGGAAGCGGACGAATTGACTTTGAAAGTATTTCAACGCCTGTTACATTTACTGAGCGTTCACCGGTATGTGTTTTAAATGCATTACCTGTGATACCGACAAAATCACCAAAATCAAGACATTTAAATAGTTCATACAGTTTATCGCCTAAGACATCCTGCCGGCAATATATCTGGATACGTCCGCTAGAATCTTTAAGATTTGCAAATGCTGTTTTGCCCTGCCGGCGAAAAGCTATTAAACGGCCGCAGATTTTTACGACGGCACTTTCCGCTTCTAGCGAGTCGAAAGAGGCAAACAGATCTTTAACGTAATGAGTACGTTCAAAAGAATATGGATAAGGATTTATCCCGAGCTCTCTTATTCTGGCCAGCTTATCGAGTCTGGCTTTCATCTGATCATTTATCTCACTCACTTAAAATTCTCCTTTCAAATCCTATCCAAAAAATACAATACAGTCTGTTACTCTTTCACTTTAATCTTATCAATAGTGTTTAATGGTATCTCAATAGAAGCGGCATCCAGCGGATTAACCCCTGTAATTTTCGGTTCAGAAAGCTGTAGCAGCAATTCTCTCGGCTGAAAATAGACATTTTTTCCTGTTGTTAGTTCAACCTCAATACACTGTTCCATAAGCATTGCATAGTTAATGACATGAACAAGCTCATTAAACGGCAGCGAAACAAATTTACCGCCATATTTTCGGCCGAATCCAATGTTACTAATTTTTACTTTGCCTATTTCTTCAGGCAGGAGAAATTCAGTATGGGTTGATTCTATTGTGGTCTTGAATTTGGAATCCCCATTAAAGGTCTTTGCTTTGAAACGTCCGCCTTTGTGATTTGATAGTGTAGAATAGGGTTTTGGATTGTAGCCGAGTTTTTGCAAAATCTCCATTAATGCCGGATAATTCGAAGCATTGATTGAAAAACCCGTTCCCGGCAGTTCTTCTTTAACATAAGTGGATGTTCCTACAACACCTTTTATCCGTTCGTATAATTCAGGCTTTTTTACCCTTAAAACAAAGTGCATCTCAAACGCAATTGCCCCCCATGATTCTGACCAGTCTTCGAGCGAAAAGCGGACATTTTGCGGCAAAGAGTTTTTTGAAAGCTTCTCGAGCAGCTGCATCAATTCCAGCGGTTCAACGCCCCTTTCATATCCCGAGATTACGGATTCTTTGGTAATCTTAAAAGTGATAAAAGCATCACTCTTAACTGCTTCACAGCATAAGAACAGCTTTTTAAGGTATGTGGAAGAGAGAAAGCGTGGTGCCATAATTTCAAGTGTTGGCATTATAGTGGCATTTTCTGCGGTTTCAACCTTAAGCGGTCCGTTGCCATATACCTCTTCGGCCAATGATGATGCAACATAACCTTTTGTTCCGCCCTTTAATACCACTGAATGGATCAATTTAGTTTCTGTAAGCCTTGTGAGCAGATCTACGCCGTTGCACTTTTTGCTCTTTTTCTTTGACAGAAGCAGAAACGATGCCAAATCATCGGCTGGAATACCCTTTCCTTCTGCTTTTTGGAGCATGCTTATTACAATCTCACTCTTTTCTTTCATGCATCCATCTGCAACAGCTTTGTAAAATAGTGCAGCTTTTGTCTTATCATCTAGATCAAGATAATTGTCACCATTTTCAGACAGACGAATCTCTTTTTCATCTTCTTCGATTAGAGAGTGACGTAGCGCCGCCTCCATAAAAAGATCATATGAGAGAGGATTTACCCCCTTTTCGTCTGGTGTAAAAACAAAGCTATGCGTAAATAATTGAGACCAGTGTTCGACCTGTTTTCTGTTTACGAAACCTGTTTTTGTCTTACGTAATGGTTCTATCGACAGTTTAAGGAGAAACAAAACAAAATCGCGAAAGAGAGAATAGGGATCACCTTCAGTTTTAGAAACGCCATTCTCTTTATCAGCAGCCTTAATTGATATCCACCTGTCTGTTAGAACAGGAATCATTGTCTCTCTTATATCACGAAAAACAAAGTAACGATAGGGCGTCGATTTTACGCCAAACACAAGAAGCATTTTCTGTAACAACTGCAGGCGCACAGAAATTGCGCTCTCATCTTCATCGATTACAGAACTGCTTGACAGTTCACCAATATCGGCTCCGGAGCCGCCTTGAAACAGCAGATATCTGAGCAGATCTCTGTTTTCCGGCTCCAGATTATCATATACTCCTGAAAGATATTCGCTGTCGGTAAACCTTGCCTGGAGAGAGGTTACCGCCTGATTTACAGAAATTATTTTTCCGCCCTCTTCTCCATTATTAAAAAGCGAAATAAGCTGCTGTTTGGGAAGGGCTGTGAGGTATTCTTTGAATGTCTTTTCTTTTGTCATGGCATTAGCAGTGTTGCATCTCCGTAGCTTAAAAAACGGTATTTTTGCTGAACCGCCTCGCGGTACATCTTGATCACATTGTCTTTACCGATAAAGGCTGATACTAAAAGCAATAGAGTTGATCGTGGAACATGAAAATTTGTTACCAATGCATCAACTACTCTGAATTTAAAAGGAGGATAAATATAAAGGTCTGATCGTCCGCTTCGTTCCATGAGCGGTACTCCGGATATTGCCGCAGTTTCCAATGCTTTTGCAACTGTTGTTCCTGATGCGAATATTTTACCACCGTTTTCTCTGGTTTTATTAATAATGCTGCATGCTTCTTTACTTACAGAAAAGCGTTCCTTTTCAACAACGTGCTCAGAGGCATCCATTACAGTCACAGGTTTAAATGTTCCTAGTCCGACATGAAGCGTTATTTCAGCAACCATAACACCCTTTTGCTTTAGCACCGCGATCAGTCTATCTGTGAAATGGAGGCTAGCCGTAGGAGCGGCAACTGCACCATTTTCTTTAGCAAATACGGTCTGATATCTTTTGTTATCCTGCTCAGATGCTTCACGCTTTATATATGGAGGAAGAGGAATTCTGCCGATCTTATACAATTCTTCCGCACCAACAGAAAAGCGGACAATCCTTCTAGCATCATCGTAAGGTGCTGCCACTATTTCCGCTGTAACACCGCCCTCAAGAGAGACGACCTCACCCTTGCGCAATGCCCGACCAGGCTTACCTATTATTACCCATTCCCGATCTGCGCCCTGATCGATAAGAAATATTTCTACTTTGCCGCCGCTCTCCCGCTTGCCAATTAACCGGGCTGGAATTACTTTGGTGTTATTGACAACAAGACAGTCGCCTTCTCTGAAATAGTCTACGATATTACGAAATTCACTCTTGTGTTCTATCTTTCCATGATTCCAGACACAGAGCCTCGAAGCCTCTCGCGGTTCAGCTGGATGCTGCGCAATAAGGTCTGACGGAAGGTCATAATCGTAGTCAGCTATATCAATTTTGACTGTAGACATAAGCAGGTAAAATAATTGATTGCAGAGGCTATCTAAAACAGAAACCCAGCACCTTTTTCACAAATGCTTCTATCTCAGGTTCTTTAGAAGCACGTGGTCCGGCGACATTTAAAATCTTAACTTTATGTTTTTTGACGAATTCGTTTAGAAGCTCGGCGGCATTTTCCATTCCCGGCCGTAACAGAAGAAGGGGTTTCTTTGACTTTTTGGCAAACTCATGAGTGTCTTTAGTACCGCCGGAAAGTACACCCTTTACAGAGAAGATAACAGTGGCATCTGAATTAGCTACATTGAGTTCTGTTCTCTCTCGATAATTAACAGTTTTTGTCTCAGTCAGATTGTACTTATCTTCAATACGCCCATCTTCAGCTATTCTGCCTTTGGGGCAAAAACCTGAGTGTGAAATATTGTTTTCTATTGCCCAGTCAAGAGCAGCACGATCCGCACCGGTTTGACCTCCTGAAACAATTCTTTCAACCATTCATACTCCTTCTCAGAAGCCGACGCAGCGAGACTCTATCAGAATCTGCACAATCCCCCAGCTCTGTTTGATATTGCACTGCCATTGCAGCTAGCGCTGTATCAAGCTTTTCTATTTCAAGGAATGGCCCAAAATCATCCGGACTTTTTGTTTTGAAATTTTTCCGGCAATAAACTGTTTTATTTTGTGCAGTTAATGGATATCCATGTGTCCTGCATATAACCGGGCGGTTTTGATAAACTGTACAACTGCCATCGAGCAGCAGAGGACACCGGCTTTTTGATTTATTCTTCAGCAGTGTTTCTTTTGTAGCAGCATCAATATTTTTGAGTGTTTCTAACACAACAGCCGCTTCTAGTTTGTTAACAGTTTTTAAAATACAGCAGGAGGAACAGCCATCTTTACAAAAAATTAAGCCCTCGCACTTTTTAAGGATATGCCGTTCATATGCATCGAGCTGAACAAGCAGAGCCTTGTAGGCCGCGAGGGCTTTTGAGGTATCGTTCATTTAGCTAGTTTTATCAGTTAAGCGCCTCAGAAATATCTCTGAATACAGATTCAACAGTACCCATTCCGTCAACTGGCTTCAACAACCCTTTTGAGGAATAATAGGCCTTAAGCGGCTCTGTTTTATCTTCGTACTCTGTAAGTCTGCGTAAATGAGTCTCTTCTGTGTCGTCGGCACGGCAGATAAGCTTAGCACCGTCGCAAACATCACACTCACCGGCAACTTTTGGTGGATTGAAATGAATATTGTAATCCTTACCGCACTTTTCGCATGAACGGCGTCCTGCAAGCCGTTTGATAACAATTTCCTTATCAGCTTCTATGCTAATTACACTATCAATCTTAATTGACTTTTCGGCTAGCATTTTAGCAAGAAGTTCTGCCTGAGCAAGATTTCTTGGGTAGCCATCCAACATGAAACCTTTTTTATCGCCAAGATCTGAAATTGCGCTAATTACAATACGTGTTACGATATCATCAGACACAAGTCCGCCGGATTCCATAATTTTGCCAACCTCTTTACCAAGAGGAGTACCAAGCGACTTCTCTTTTCTGAGAGCTTCACCTGTGGAGACATGGAGCAGTTTAAAATGGTCGCGTAACAGAGTTGCCTGAGTGCCTTTACCTACGCCTGGAGGGCCTAAGAGAATGATGTTCATACTTGTTCTGCTTCCTTACTTTGTGTTTAAAAAAAAGGCCGGACCTTTAAGTGTCCGACCTTATATCTATTTTCACTAAACTTTTTTATTACTTACCCATCGCTGCCTGAGCGGCTGCAAGACGTGCGATTGGAACGCGGTAAGGTGAGCATGAAACATAGTTCATACCAGCCTTTACGCAGAACTTAACACTCTTGGATTCTCCGCCGTGCTCACCGCAGATACCGACCTTAAGATCCTTCTTGGTTGAACGGCCTTTTTTGATACCGATTTCAACAAGCTGACCTACGCCGCTCTGATCAAGACTCTGGAAAGGATCATCTGCAAAGATGCCTTTGCCGCCCTCTTTTTCGTTAGCTACGTATGTAGGCAGGAAGCGACCTGCATCGTCACGAGAAAGACCAAGTGTCATCTGTGTAAGATCGTTTGTACCGAAGCTGAAGAATTCAGCAACTTCAGCAATCTGATCTGCAAGCAGAGCAGCACGTGGAATTTCAATCATTGTTCCAACCATGTAAGGAAGTTTAACGCCTGCTGCTTTGACAAGAGCATTTGCCACTTCTTTTACCTGTGTTGTGAGGATCTGAAGTTCTTTCTTATCCATTGTGAGAGGAATCATGATTTCAGGGAAAACTTTGATGCCTTTCTTTACGCATGCAATACCGGCTTCGATAATTGCAGTTACCTGCATATCAAGAATTTCAGGATATGTTATGCAAAGACGGCAACCGCGGTGACCAAGCATTGGGTTTGACTCATGAAGCTGTTCGCAGCGGTGACGGATTTTGTCTGGAGACAAACCTGTAACCTGAGAAAGCTTATTTACGCCGGCATCATCCTTTGGTGTGAACTCATGAAGAGGAGGATCAAT
>JAEUSG010000278.1 GCA_016788315.1 Fibrobacterota bacterium
GGAACAGATGTTCTTGCTTACCATATTGCAACGAACCGATATGAAGTTCCTGTGGTTCCTGAGTTTCCGCTTGGCAGAGATGGTGCTAATGAGAGTGCTGCCGGCTGGACAATGAGTAAACGTCCATGGCTTGGCGGTCACACCTGGAACGGTATTGAATATCATCCGGTTCTGAAAAGAATGGTTCTGCTCGCAAGAGAAGAGGGAACGCCGGATAATTGCATATACTACTACGATCCGATTCGTGCAGAATGGACAAAAGAGACAATTACTCCTGGAATGAGCAACAGTAAATACTCTTCTCATGCATGTTATACTTCGCTTGGTATGTTAAGCTGGTTTGGAAATCAGATATGGAAGCTTGATGATGCAACATTGCAGTGGCAAAAACTGAATATAACAGGAACAATGCCAGGAACAGTAGTTGATAATTGTGGATTAGTCTATGATTCGAAGAGAAACTGTATCTATTTCTTTACAAAAGGGTATGCACAGCCTTATAGCGGAGTTGTTCATAAACTTGATTTGGCTACCCTTACAGTAACGGCCTTAACACCTGCTAATGCGGCGTTTGTCTCAAAAGCAGACCCGCTTCGTGAAGTTGTATATCTTCCAAATCAAGATCTTGTTGTTTTTGCCGGAACAAATGGGTATCACAAGAATTTGCTCGTTTATGATCCAACCTCAAATCTATGGCGTTCAGCAAAAGTAACTACTCCATCATCAGTTCACGCTTTTGACGTATCGGCAAGCATAATTTATGATACTAAGCGTGATTTAATTTGGTACCTATACAACAACTATAACTCGAGTTATATAGTTGGTGATGTACATGTTCTTAAAATTGACAAAAATACTTTAACACTGGATACTATTAAGGCAGATGTTCCGGCATATATGACACTTTCACCTGACAGTTCAATAATAGCTCCTTCAGGAAGCATAAAATTGTCAACTTCATTATGGTGCGCCGACAGTACTCCTTACACAGGGACAACGCTCTGGTCGGTGGAGAATGGCGGAACCATAGATGCAAATGGGCTGTTTACAAGTAACGGAACAATCGGTCGTTTTTCTGTTAGGGCAAAAGCGGCAGCTGATACAATGGTTTCTGTAAACGGTACAGTATATGTTCTTGACATGGCAATGAGGTTTAAGTTTAACGATGGGACAGGTACTGTTGCCACTGACTCAGTAGCAACCGGCATGGCTGGAACTTTCGATGGTTCATTGATTTCCTGGTGCAGCGGAAAGAATGACAGCGCCATCTGTTTTAATGGAACGGGTCATGCTACGAACAGAATTTTATTCAAAAATTCCAGAATTCGTTTTCAAAATAACTTTACAATGTCATTCTGGGCGAAACCAACAGGTGCAACACCATATATAAATAATTACAGTAATTATGAACGATTACTAATCCCTGCAAGTGGAGGAATTCAAACATGGGGTGAAACGAGTGCAGGAATAGGTATAATTTTGGGTAATAACAGTATTACATTGTATGAAAGCCCATCAATACATTCTGCGTCAACAACTCAATTTAAGTTTGATACAACTTTTACAGACTGGACACATATAACCATCGCTTATACAAACAGGGTGCCTAAGCTTTACATTAATGGTATCCTTGTAAAAACCGGAACAACCAGTGTTAATACAATTGTACGTCCATCTATAAATTTGGGCGGAGATTATCGTTCATGGTACATCGGTTCAATTGATGAATTGACTCTCTTTACACGTTCTCTTTCTGATGCCGAGATCAGTAAGCTGGCCGGCGGTGTATTTACGGGAGAAGAGAAACATATTGTTGTCAATAACGACAGGCTGTCGTTGCGTATTGCACCAAATCCATGTAACCCTTCCACTCTGCTTCGTGTTTCGCTGCCTGGTTCAGCATCTGATGCAAAACTTTCTATTATGAACGCAAGCGGACAGGTTGTGGCGCATTGGGATCTTACAGGCAGAACCGGTACTCAGCAGCTTGTATGGAAAGGTATTGATGTTAAAGGTTCTCCAGTTGCGACAGGGGTGTATCTAGTAAGCTTGCAGGCTGGAAAGAACTCGCTTAAGCAGAGGTTGATGCTGATTCGTTGATCTTAATATTGGATGTTAATGCCCACTGTTTAGGAGTTGTCCCGAACTTCTTTTTGAAGACCTGTATGAAATATGATAGGTCTTCAAAGCCATTCTGAAAACAGGCCTCTGTGACATTGAGGTTACCATCTGCTAATGCTTTTGCTGCGCTGTTAAGACGGAGCTGTGTAAGATGGTGACCTATAGTCTCGCCCGTTGACTGCTTGAAAAGACGGCATAGATGGAATTTCGACATTGCACTCTCTCTTTGGATTTCATTGAGGCTAATAGGAGTTTTATGAACTCTTTCCAGAAAATCTAACACAGAACGAATGCGAATGTGACTTTTGTTTTCTCTTACTTTGTCAGTGATATCAAATAAAGATTTTAAGAGAGAATAGAGAAGGGAGACACTCTCCGGAGGAGAGATCCCTTCTTGAGTAAGTGTTTG
>JAEUSG010000304.1 GCA_016788315.1 Fibrobacterota bacterium
TTGTCCCCTATTTCGCAGTTGATTATTGCTGCCTGATAAAGACCGCATGGATAATCAACACCATTTACATTTACAGAACCTTCATTTGAGCCGATTGTATTTTTCCCGAGGAAATAGACATGACGAACTCTGTTTGGATTGAACTTTTCTGCAACAGTAACATTATCCCAGCTGTCGGCAGTACAGCCGTTGGCTGTTAGTGTTTTGATCTCTTCTGAAGTCAGTTTTCTTGACATTGCTCTCTTTTCCTGTATTGATTTGTTTAGTAAGACACCCTAACCTGACCAGGCTTCATCATATCCACAAACTGTTTGTCGTAACCTGCTTTGATCTTATCTGCGTCGTATGAGCCATCCTTCTTTGCATACAAATGCTTAATGATCTCGCAGCTGTTTTTGCAGTCGTAGGCGGCTGTGCAGGTCTCTTTTGTGTTGCAGAAAAGAATATCGGGCTCTTTCGGGAATATTACTTCGGCAAAGTACTTCGCCATCTCTTTAGCATTGAAGTAGTAAACGACACCGCGACCGAGCTTGGACTCTTTTAAGAGACCGGAATCGCGCATCGCGTTGATTGCACGGGTTTTCCTCTTTGCTTCATCGTAAAAATCGCGATGGAGATTAGGTGCCCATGAGTTATTGATAAGCTGCTTCAAGCCATCCCATTCAACTGCTACTGTTCCGCCGAAATATGGAGCAAGAGCAGGCATAAAGAGTGTTTCGTAAGCATGAAAAGTGGTATTTGACTTAAGTGTATCGCCGATGAATAGAATAATTCCATCAAGACCAACAGTCTTAGAGAAGGCATTGTGAATACCGACAGGCTGACTGAGAGGTGTATGCCCCTTAACGAGATAGTCCGCTTCCTTGCCGATAGCTGCAATACTGTGGGAAGGATGCCAG
This sequence comes from Fibrobacterota bacterium, assembly GCA_016788315.1. Taxonomy (GTDB): domain Bacteria; phylum Fibrobacterota; class OXYB2-FULL-49-7; order OXYB2-FULL-49-7; family JAEUSG01; genus JAEUSG01. The sequence goes on from JAEUSG010000304.1 coordinate 900, forward strand.
CTTCTTATGTGGCGGTCATCCTGAAGAACGGCCTGAGTAAGAGCACCGACTAATGAGGGGCTCTTATCGACATGATAATATCCATCATCAAGTACTGTTCTGGAAATAACCTTGCCCTCAGCATCTTTCTGAACGTCGACCTTCAAC
>JAEUSG010000310.1 GCA_016788315.1 Fibrobacterota bacterium
CTACTCATTCATATCAATGAATCTTAGCATAATATCTAAATATTTAACAACATATGTAATTAATTATTTATTGTATGTGACGTAGATCACACATGTATTTGAAGACAAAGGATGACTTATGACTAATAGATTGAAAGACTATATAAATATCATAGACAAACTTGAAACAGCTGTATCGGCACTAACCGAGACACAGCTTGATAAACGTATTGCGCCGGACAAATGGACGCCACGAGAAGTCATCGCACATTTGCTTGATAGTGAAATAATTGTTTATGCCAGATTCAGATCAATTCTCGCTGACAAGGTACCATACATATCAAATCATGATGAGTCAAGATGGACAAAAGCTTTCGCCCACGATAAAAGTAATGCAACTGAGAACATGAAGCTCTTACGAATAATGCGTAAGCTGAACTATGACCTTCTTGTCACACTCAACGATGAACAGTTGAACATGAAGGGACTTCATTCAACCAGAGGGTACGAAAGCGTGCGTCATTTTATTGAAGCCTATATAGTTCATGTCGAGAATCATATTGGGCAAATAGGGCGCAACTCATAAAGTATTGTACTATCCCAAAATAGCACCTCCACCCTATTAGTTTTAAATCTCTTTATTGAGGCTTTTTCCACCACCCCTATCTTCTTAAAAGATTAAATTTAATCTTTATCAGGTTTCATACCTGCCTATCAATTTCTTATCTTATTATATTCCAATAACTTATAACATATAATCTTAAAGGATTACTAATTGCTATTTACAACTAATATGAACCGACTCACCTTACGAATAGCCATAACATTATATCTGATGTTGGGACTTTTTGTTGGAGGTGTAGGCTACTATCTGAAGAACCATCTGGAACGTGAAACTTCTAATCTGCTTACAGCGAATATGAATTCCATTGCTAATGTTATTTGCGAAGACATTTCTGGTGTTTACATAGATTATCTCTTAACAGCAAAAAGGGGCGGAGACTATTCTTTAGAAATATCGCAACGTCTTAGAAATTTTTCTGCTCATTTTAAACTTAAAAAGGTGACTGTCTGTGACACAGCATTTGTAATACTCGCATCAACTGATTCCATCCATTCCGCCGGCAAACCATTTTTCCCCCTTTTCGCCATTAATGGTAGACTCGAAAAAATCAGAAAAGGTGAAACTGTAGCCACTCCAATCTACAACAACGGCAACAATCCTTTTATGTCTGTCTACATTCCTGTTAAAGGAGATGACGGCAGATTCAAGGCCATTTTATCCGTGGAGTCAAGCGCAGAGTTCTTTGTCCTTTTGCACCGTTTTGAGCGCTTTTTTATTTTCACGGGGATTATTTTTGCTGTTTTCCTCATATTCGGGGCATGGTTTATCTCCAGACAACTGTCACAACCGATTAGGGATATGGCAATTGTTGCTAAAAAGATCGGCGATGGCGATGTAGGTGCAACTGTCACGCTCCCCCTTTTCCGGGACGAAATCCGTTCTCTTGCTGTTTCCATTAATACAATGAGTGCACAGCTTAAAATTGAACATATAAAGAATCTTGAGAGAGTTGAAAGTTTACGGATTCTAGCTGCAGGAGTGGCACACGAGGTAAGAAACCCGGTTCAGGGTATATCTCTTTATGCAGACAGACTCAGGAGACTTTCAGATCCTAACATTAATGAAACAGCAGAAAAAATTAAAACAGAGATCAGACAAATAGAGAGAATAGTCAACGATCTGCTTGACTACACAAAAGATCTTACACTCGTAAAATCAACATTTAACACTTATGCACTTATACAGGAGGTACTGGCTGCAAATGGCGTATTAGCTAAGATTACCGGCCATTGCAAGACAAACACATATGGCGACAGGGCACGCTTAAAGCAGGTTTTTTCAAATGTAATAAAAAATGCCATCGAAGCATCGTTCGATTTATCGACCGGAATTGCAATTCAAATTAAAAACTCTGGAAACTTTTCCGAAGTGGAAATTCATAATAACGGCAAAGAAATAGATCATGAGACGATGAGCAGAATTTTTCAGCCATTCTTTACAACAAAAGCAAAAGGTACCGGTCTTGGTCTGGCGCTATGTAAAAAAATAGTCGAAGCTCATGAAGGCACAATTACCATTAAAAAATCAGACCGTAAAAACTATACAACTTGTGTACACATCAGATGGAATAATGGAGAGGGTATGAACAATGGCTAAAATACTTGTAGTTGACGATCAGGAAAGTATACGGGAATCACTTAGTGATGCCCTTTCTGATTCCGGACATTCCGTTTCAATGGCGCAAGATGGATTAGAAGCTGTAAAAGTCTTCAATTCTGCAAATCCGGAGCTGGTGATAAGCGATCTTAGAATGCCCGGCATGGATGGACTTGAGTTATTAAAGACCTTAAAAAATATAAAGCCTGATGTAATTTTCATTCTAATGACGGCATATGGCACAGTAGACAGCGCTGTTGCTGCAATAAAACAGGGTGCTGAAGATTACATTATGAAGCCCTTTGATCTTTTTGAGATGGAACGTAGAATTGCAAGAATAATAGCAGAGAAAACTCCAGCAGATGCTTTCAAAAACATGACAAATGGTTTCGAAGGTTTCATAAGCGTCAATGAAAAGATGCGAAAAGCCTATGAACTTGCAAAAAAGGCAGCGTCAGGAAAGGCCACGGTTCTAATACGCGGTGAAAGTGGAACCGGAAAAGAGGGAATTGCTAAAGCCATTCACTTTAACAGCGGTGATGCCGACAAAAAGCCTTTCATCAAACTTAACTGTGCAGCACTTGCCGAAGGGGTTCTAGAATCTGAACTGTTCGGCCATGAAAAGGGAGCATACACCGGTGCATTTGCAATGCGTAAAGGTAAATTTGAGTTAGCTGACGGAGGAACCCTCTTCCTCGATGAAGTAGGCGACATACCTCTTACAACACAGGTAAAACTTTTGCGCGTAATTCAGGAAAAAGAATTTGAAAGAGTCGGTGGAAACGAAACCCTCAAGGTTGAAACAAGAATAGTTGCCGCTACAAACAGAAATCTGGAGGATATGTGCGTACGCGGACTTTTCCGAGAAGATCTCTTTTACAGACTGAACGTCATTCCAGTGTACCTGCCACCGTTAAGAGAAAGGCGTGAGGACATCCCCGGGCTGGTTGAATACTTTCTTAAAACATACAAGACAGTAGAAGACATAAAAGCCTCATCTGCAACACCGGCTCTTTTAAATGAACTTAAAAACTACGATTGGCCTGGCAATATCAGAGAGCTTATGAATGTTGTCGAGAGGATGGCTGTTTTGGCTTCATCACCGGTGCTGGATCTATCAGACATGCCGCCGGAACTGAAACTGAGAATGAATTTTAATACAATGATCTCTTCAAGCGCATCAGGACTAATAGAAAAATCAATCGAATTCGAGAAGGAGCTAATAGAAAAAGCATTATCAGAATGCGGTGGTTCACAGGTTGATGCAGCAAAAAAACTTCATATGGACAGGAGTACTCTTAGATACAGGATGAAAAAATACGGTTTATTGCCATGAGATATTTTACGGTATTTCTTATCATTACTGCTGCTGTAATTCTGCATTCAGCAGGCTCCACTAACCTCTATAGCCTGGAGGCGAAGCGCAAGCTTTTAAAAAGCAGTATAAAAGAATACCAAGCTGAAGCGGACTCTATTCGAACAATTATCCTGCAATCTGAATTGTCAGACAACGAACATTCAATTGAATGGGAAGCAGACCCGAACCCTAAAAGACGACACACATCAACTGCTAACAGAAATCATAAAGCAGCTAACTCACCAAAAAGTTCACTTATTGCATCTTTGGACTCGCTGGATCTTCTTATCAAAAAATATGCTGAAGAAGACAGAGCTATATCAGATACGATTAAAGCATATCTGAAAGGTACACAATGAAAAAACTACTATCAGCGCTGCTGATTATTGCTGCAGCAGCAAACACCTATGGTGAAATCAAGAAGAGCTTTTCTCTTAATGCAGAAACAAATCTGCAGTATGACGGAAATATTCTATATCCCGACTCAATTACTGGAGAGGCATCTTTTATATCAACGACAACATTTAAACCTTCGCTTCTACTCCAGCCTGATAAAATGTCAATGTTCAAAATAAGCGCAACAGCTTCATATACTGAGCAGTTTAAACCGATAGATCACTTGTTGACTACTGGCTTAAACCTGCAATACAAGCGGTTTCTTTCCAGCAGAAGCATGGTTGGAGCACTTGTAACAGGCTCCCTTTCTGAATCGAACAACAGCCTGCTTGATGAACGGTTTGTTTCCGGAGAGGTCCAAGGCGGACGCTATCTTTCTCCATACACCAACCTCGCTGGTAAACTTACCGGATCATTGAAAAATTATCCTGGGTTATTTAAAATTGACAACGGAACAAACAACTATTTCTACAATTTCTTTGACATAAAACCTCAATTAGCTCTAACTGCTGAGCACACCGAGAACTTAAGCTGCAAGTAT
>JAEUSG010000367.1 GCA_016788315.1 Fibrobacterota bacterium
GGCGGCGGAATTAAAATTCAGCTCAAAAAGGAGCTTTTTCCGATAACGCTTGGCGGTCTTGCAAAATCAGCAGCAGTTGAAGATGAGCGAAAAGTAAATCCTTCTACAATAGGAAGAATTACACTACTTGTCGATAATTCCGGTACAAAACCTGTTCTATGGGTGAACGGTTTCGGCGCACCAAACTATATGGCTGATTCAGGTTCTGCAAATGTTCGTGCTGTACGTGATGATGGCGATTCACTTGTTACTGTTGTTGATTTTCAGCATCGAAACAGAGGGCGTGCATCTGGATATGACCGGGTGCTTGTCGACAGACGCACAGAAACTGTGTTGTTCAATGATTCATGGGATGTTGCATATAAAATTTCTGATTGGAAAAATCCTGTGCCATCCCGCTGTTCCTTAAGTACCGGCGCTCCGATGTCTGCTGCTGATTTTACTTTTGGACCGGATGGTTATTTGTATGTAAAGGAATTCGGCTATCCTGCTGGTCCAGTCAAACGGTATTCAATGGACAGACTGCATGCACCTGTAAACTTCGGCAGCAGAGGAACAAATACAGTTACAGCTACCGTAAACCAGCGTTTCGGAGCTGGAACTTCAGACCGAGGCGTAGCGGTTACTCCTGACGGCAGGGTATACGTCATGCATACATTCGGATCAGATTTTCTTATTCAGTCTTTTGACACAAATGGCGTTTTAACAAAGGACAGCGTGATAAAACCGCTTATCATGTCTGGTGGATTACGAGCAGGTGTTGACGGAAAGATCTATCTGGGGGCACTAATACGCTCTCCACAGCATCTTATCCCTTCGGCATATTCCGCGTACTGGCCATATGCTTATGCAACCGGTGCGATAGTGAAATTTGACCCTTTGACTGGAGGCGGTTTCGATTTGTCATCGCCGTCTGATCCGGCACAAAGGCGTGCTGTCAATGCACTTAAAATCTATCCTCAGCCTCTTTCGCCCTTTTCAGGATGTATGCCTGCCAATGTCCCGGTTCCCTCTTCCAGCTACTGCTGTGTTTGCCGTAGTCCAAGGTTTGATATAGATCCTTATGGCAGACTTTATGTTCCTCATTCTGTTGTAGGAACTGTATCCATCGCAGATAATGCGGGTAACGATCTCGTCAGTTTCGGCAGATACGGTAACATCGATTCCAGAGGATTCGGCAGTGCTGTTCCTTCTCCGGAAATCCCCTTGGCATGGCCTGCCGCAACCGCCGCTTCAGATGATTACTGTTATGTAACTGATCTTGTAAATGCACGACTTGTAAAAGTGAAGTTGCAGTATGAACTTAACAGTATGCCAGAATTTACCAGAAAGATACCTGTAGAATTTACGAAACAGGCAATTTCTGTGTTGATGAGGGTATTTCCTAACCCTTTTAATTCCTCTGCTAAATTTTCAATATCTCTTCCCTGTAGAGAAAACGGACTATCCTTTTCTATATAATTTGTCCGGTAAGTTAATTAAGTCGGTTGCTCTGCCTTTTTCTGATAAAGCGGTTATTACATGGAATGGAATGGACTATGCAGGCAAGGCTGTACCGGCTGGTATTTATGTATGCAGGATCACAGGAGGCAGATATAAACTGTCAATGAAAGTTCTTTGCGTAAGATAGTAACACATGTATATTGTTAACATAGGAGGGTTACATAAATGAGAACACTAATAGTTGAGGATGAGTTTGTAGGAAGAATGCAGCTCAAGTATTTCCTCGAAAAGCATGGTTCCTGTGACATTGCTGTTGACGGTAAAGAGGCTATTGCTGCAACAAAAATGGCTTTAGATAATGGAAAACACTATAATCTCATCTGTCTTGATATTAAAATGCCTGGCATGGATGGTCATGAGGTTCTCGCTCTTATCAGGGAGCAGGAGGAAACGAGAAAAATTGACAATGCCAGCCGGTCAAAAATTTTCATGACTTCGGCTCTCTCCGATCCGAGGAATGTTTTTAAGGCGTTCAACGGTTTGTGCGATGAATATCTTGCCAAACCTGTTGACGAAGATAAACTTACCGGACTCCTAAAAACACACAACCTTGTTTAATCCAGCAGATTACTCAGAATGTCCTGTTACCGGTGAAAGAATTATTGCGGCCGGGACGGTTGACAGTTCTGAATACGGAGGCACAAAGGGATATTCAGCCAGATTTACTGTGATTGGCGGATATGTTGTCCATGCCTCGGTGTACGGCTATTCCAACATTGCTGACACCAATTACTATATCTCTTTTCTTCAAGGGATCATTGATAAGTATTTCCCTGACGATAAACCATTCGCACTTATAGAAGACTACCGTTGGCATGAAGGTGCTTCGATCAATGCAAAGGCAGCTTACATACGCTTTGTAAGATCAACAAAGGGGCTGAAACAGTATATATTCTACAATATCCCTCCGTTTTTTAAAGTGCTGATAAAATTGGCTCGAAGACTCTATCCATTTAATCATTTTACAGTTGAAATGTATAATGATTACGAATCTGCGGTAAGATCCACATATCCTACGCAAAAACAGGCCAAAACAAATCAAGGCAGTTATAAGCAATTATTTGCAGGTTCAGAATGGCAGAATATTACGTTGACGCATGAATATTCGGCAAGTTTTAACATTGTTGACGAAAATGTTTTTATCAGTGCTCCCTTCGGTGAATCGGGAAATGAAGGAATTCCTTTGTTTGTTAAGGTAAGAAGGGAGTTCCTGGAAAAAAACGGTTTGTGGGACAAAATGCACGTTGAGATAAAGGATTATGCTCTTGTTCGCTCCAGGCCGGGCCGTATAAGCAGAAGTCAATTTGCGCAGGCAATGGTAGAAGAAAGAAATCGTGGAATGTTAAAAGGTGTTGTATGTATAAATATGTCCCCTTTTATCGAATGGATTCTTAAAATTGGTGTCAAAATTTATGGCGAGGGAATTCCTTTTGTGTTTGCATCCTCTCTGTCGGATGCAATTGACAAAGCTCATAAAATATTACTGAAGAGTGGCGTAGAAACTAAGGCTGTTAAAAATGTATCTGATGTGCCTCTGTTCGAACGAAGTAGCTGGGCTATTAAGAATGACCATTTTTCATTCAATTGCGCAGTTTCCGGTACAGATGTTGTTGTCCTTAGGGCAATGGGTCGGCCAAAAGAAAGTGATCTCACTTCTGCACTTGCAATTATGCAGGAGTGCATTAAAAATGTTGTAGATCTCTTCGAATGTCATTATCGTATTCTTGATTGGAGCAGGCTGGATATGCCTAGGCTCTCATTTGTTAAGCGTTATTCTGATGAAATCCGGAAAATCAATGCTACTTTTCCATCAGCATGCACAGTTATTGTCGGCGTTTCATCATCACTCGCTGCAATAGTTAAATTTTATGCTGCATTTTCTAATTCGAGAATAGTCATTGCTTCTAACGAAAAGGAAGCATTTGAGATTATTTCACACTGTAGGGAAAATTCAAGTGGCGTTCAGTTATTGCCGTTAGAAACTAGAGAAGAATGGAATCATATAACCCCCTCTTTCTCTATTGAACAGGCAATATATGGTCAGGATATCCTTATTCAGCGGATACGTGGAAAGGCAAGTGAATATGACCTGCCCGGCATTGAAAGAACAAATTTTATTGCCATGGCAGAAATCGAAGATAGAATACAGATTCCCCATTTCAGAATATGCGATCTGTCAGATATGGTTACTCCTTCAATGTCTGTGCGCTCTAGATATCTTTCTATTCTGCGGAAACTGAACAGCCGATTCAATGCAAGGCTTGTAATCCTTAGCGGAATGAATCCGCTGCTTTCCTTTATGTTTAAATTAAATCGGCGTCTGTTTGGTACAAACATCACTACAGCAGCTAATATTGCTGAAGCTTTTGCAATGGTTGATTTATACCGGCGTAATGATGTTGAGTATCTTCAGAACTCATCATCAAACCGGTTATACGGGAATGTAGTTCGCAGCAATCCAGCCTGGGAATTTAAAACAGCAACATACATGATCAGGGTTGTACTATTAGGCAGAGATATAGTGTATGTGCACGAAATCGGCACATTGAGCCATTATGAGGTCGAGTCGGCAGTAGCCTGCCGCAGGAATGCCGTTGATGCTATACGCCGTGACACGCAGGTATACTACTGTGTCGAAAATGTTAAGGAACGTACAAATGATTCGCTATCAGTAAATAGACGTTATTTAAGTGAGACAGCAGTATCGCTGAAGGATAGCGGTATTGTTTTTACAGTCACGTTTGGTGCGAATCCGGTAATGTCGGTCATTCTGAAGGCATTAAGCCACATCTCTATTGCCCCCATCTATAGAGTTAAAGATGTATATACTGCTTTAAAGTTTGTTGATAACAATAGAGCTAAAACAAGTTTTCCTCATAAAATGGAACTGCCGGTCAGCCGCCATGAAGATGTGCAGAATCTTCTCAGTTTTATTGCATCGATCAATTGGGAGAGTGCAGGCGTCGAAAACAGGGGGTTTCAAGTATCTGCAGATCATCCACTGAATCCGGTTTACGAGGCAATTGCATTAATCAAGCAGGATTTTGATACCGTTGTAGCCGACAAGGATAGGGCAGAAAAGAAGATAGCCGAAGAAAGCAGGCTTAACGGCATGCGGGCGGATATCTGGAAAATTGCTTCAGGCAGTCTCGTTGAGCCGAAGGATCTTGCCATTAGTTTCGTACATTTGCTTAGAACTCCGCTTGATGCATGCAGATGCACATATATGCACCTTGATAAAGATGCTGATGACGGGGGAGCTTTTGTCTGTCTTGCTGAAGATCGGCGTGATTTTATGCCCCAAATACTTGGTTCGTCAATACCAGCTAAATTTCTACTTCCTATGCTGCATGAAGAGGCTGTCCTTCTTAATGCAGACTCTATCGAGATGCAAATGAAAGCTGCGGGCATAGCTGATCTATTGCCTCAATTTGCCGTATATCAGCAATCGCTTAATGTAGCTGCAGCTTTACTGCTTCCATATACCGAAGAGGAGAGTGTTAAGGGGTATTTCACCATCGAATACAGTCCGGAACGGGTCGGATTTTGTCCTCAGCAGGAAGTTGCTGTTATAATCAACCGTGAATTGCGTGTTCTGCTTTCAACTGTCGCTGCCCGTAAACGGGCAGAAAAAGCTGTACAGTCAGCATATAATGAACTTGAAGAGAGAGTCGCAGATAGAACAGTGGAGCTTTCTAAAACAAATACGCAGCTAGAGGAGGCGCGCAGAGGTGCTGTTGCTGCTAATGAGGCTAAGAGCAGGTTTCTGTCAAATATGAGTCATGAAATAAGAACACCTCTAAATGCAATTATAGGCTTCTCTCTTGCAATAGTTGATTCAATAAAGCCCGAGAAAAACCGTGAATACGGAGAAATGATTAATTCTGAATCGATGAGGCTGTTAGAGCTTATAAATCAATTTCTTGACATTTCTAAAATTGAGGCTGGAAAGATGAATACAGAACTAATTCATTTTTCGCTGCGCTCATTGATTAGTGAACTTCAGAAAAGCTTTGGTCTTATAGCAATCAATAAAGGACTCCAATTTACAGTTGATATTGATAGCACAATTCCGGAGAGAATGCAGGGAGATGAAATTAAGCTTCGGCAGGTACTTGTAAATCTGATTGGAAATGCTGTTAAATTTACCGAATCAGGAAGTGTTTGTGTAGTAATCCGCAGGTTGCGGAGTGAGGGTGGTGTTCTTGCAGTAAGATTTGAAGTGTCAGATACAGGCCCTGGTATTCCTCCCGAGAAGATTGAGTCGATTTTTCTCCCCTTTGAACAATCTGATACACAAATTTCAAAAAAGTATGGTGGAACAGGACTTGGCACATCAATTGCAAATCATTTAGTCAAGCTGCTTGGCGGCAGAATAGGTGTATTAAGCGACCATGGCCGGGTAGGGACGACCTTTTGGTTCGAATTGCCGTTTGTATCGTCATTTGAAACATCACCACATCGCGAAGGAGTGAAGCATTATCAGAATACCGAAGAAAGCGAATTGCCGAAAAAAGATCAATTGGCGGGCAGAAGAATTCTTCTCGCGGAGGACTACAGACCAAATCAGGAGATCGCTTTACTTATGCTCAAGAGTGCAGGTGCTGATATTGACTTAAGAGAAAATGGAAAGGCTGCTGTTGAGGCTGTTCAGAACAGCCATTATGATGCAGTGCTGATGGACGTGCAAATGCCGGAAATGGATGGTCTTGAGGCAACATCTACTATACGGAAAATTAAGAGCGGAGACAGTCTGCCTATAATAGGCATGACTGCATATGCGTTCGACGAAGAAAGGGCAAGATGTTTTCAGGCAGGTATGGATGATGTTATTACGAAACCAATAGACTGGGAGAAGGCGATTTCCGCAATATCAGCCATAATAAGCGGACATTCAAATGTCAAAAGCGAGACACATGAAGTCAAATCTTATGACAATTCTGATAGTCCGTCCCATTTTGACACAGCTGCATATGTTAAGAGAATGCGCGGAAACAAACAGATGGCAGTTGAAATTGTAAAAGGTTTTCTTGAGATATTGCCGGGTGATTTGGAAAAATTCAGGACAGCACTTGCACAGGGAGAAGTCTCGACCGCAGAACGGCTGGCTCACAGCATAAAAGGAGCTGCTCTGAATCTCTGCGCATCACAGCTTGCCGTAGCTGCCCTTGAGGTGGAGAGAGCTATGAAAAACGGCAAAACAGCAGGTATCGGCCTCGTTATGAATATGGAACATGAAGCTGATACATTCATCGAATCTGCAAGGGCTTTTATAAAAGGGGAAAGCGCCTGAATAAGAGAGAGGCAGCAAAACCGACAGCAATAAATGGCCCGAATGGGAACGTTTCTCCAATAAACTTTCTGCGGATTGGGTAGCGGACTAACACGAAAATAAGAGCAGATAAAGAAGCGCAAAATATTGCCGGTAGAACGTAAAGCGGTCCGAGTGCAGCGCCAAGAGCAGCCATTAGCTTTATATCACCGCCCCCCATTCCCTCTTTTTTTAAAATAACAGACCCTGCAATTGCAGTTGCAGCAAAAAAACCACCTCCGACAAGTGCTCCTAAAAGTGATTCTTTGAATTCAGAAAAACCAACAAGCATTGAGGCAATAAGATTAATTGCCAGTATCGGCATAGTAAGGTAATCAGGAAGAAGCCGTTTACGGATGTCGATGACTATCAAAGGAATCAGAAGCACCAGCGTTATAGCAATTGCGGCTGATTGAAATGTCAAGGTCTTATTGCAACACCATCTTCGTCTGAAAGGCAGAAAGCAATAACGTTATTCATAAACTTTGAAGCCTGCTCTTGTCCGACTGGGTTTTTAATATCACCAAGACCTGCCATTACACCTGCGCCTTCTGTGTAAAGCAGAACCATTCTGCTGCCGTAATAGTAACCGAAAGCTGCATTTCCATATGGTCTATTCTTCCAGAATGTTGACCCTGACTCTATTGTGCAGACTGGGACATTTCTGAAATTGTGCACTACACCCATAAGTGGATGTTTTTCGTCAAGTTTACGCAGTTTGCTGACAAAGGCTACAACCGTTTGCTGAAACAGACCTGCCTCCATTTGTACAAAATATACACCGCTTTCAACAGGCTCGCCGTCATTGTTGTCGCAATTCCATACAAAAGCTCTTTCCTGAGTTGTGTACGCTCCGGCCTTCATAGGATTTTCTCTGGTCCAGACAAACTGCTTAACGGGGATGCCCATTCTGTTGAAAACCCTTATTGTAGCAGGCGTGTTCTGCGTAACGGTGACGGGGATGTGTACCTGAGGATGTGAGAATTGACGAAGGGGATTTCCCATGCTGAACCCCTGAACGCGTCTGTCCTCTTTTGAAAGATTTGCAAATGTATTCTGATCTTTTTCTGAAAGAGTGCTTTTTTCATCGAATTTCATAAGATTGCTTATGAAAGCGCGGCATACGTCGTTGAGATCCTTTACGTTACTTGTTGCTACTGCTGGATCATCTATCCAGATGAAACCACCATTTTTAACATATGTACGCAGGATTTCAAGGTTCTCTTCGCTTATTTTGTCCAATCCAAGAATATTAGAAATGATCATCAGCGGATTTTCAAGTGCCTGGGCTTCTCTGAAGAATATATATATCGGCTTTTGAGCTGCTATGAGAGCATCTTCCGACCAATCTGCATTCAGACTGTTTATTGCGGCAATTGCGTTTGTAATTCCACGTGTTCGCCAATCGCGCAGCACATTTCTCTTTCCAATTTCTTCTATCAATTTTTCAATAGTTAAAGCATCCGGCGCCTCAATTTCATATTTTCTGCGCAGATAGTCATAAACTGCCTTTTTACAATATGCTACATATGTTCTCTTGCCGCCTATGTCATCTTTCGCCATTTTATCGATGGCGTGCTCAAGAACTCTGATTGCTGCTGCTTCATGGTAGGAAGATGAACTGTCCATCTGAACAGCGCCGCGTTTACGGATGTTTGTTACCCACTCGCTGAATGAGAGATCTAGTGGCATTGTTATTGTATTGTCGGTGATCTGGATCTGGGTGTTGCTCCTTAACCATGAGCGAGCCCTTTCAAAAGAGCTGTATTTCTTAAAAACATACTCCCATGTTTCACTTGATTTTAAGGTGTCCTGATCGCTTGCAGCGGCAGTGGCTACCTTGGTACCTGATGGACGACCTGTTGCACCGAGCGTTGTTGTACCTGGAGAGCTCACCAGACAAAGATTAAGTCGTGCTCTCATACGTTTGCCTGCTCCGCTAACTGAAGTCTTTCTGTTTGAACCGAACAGATCGCTTCCCATATCAAAGGCACTTAGAATACTGGTCATTGCATTTGCGGCGCTGGATACATCAATACTAACTGTTTTTGTTGAGTAGTTTTGAGCAAGGCTTGTAAAATTATAAGAAGGACCATCGCTGCTTATGGATGAGAACTCCTTGAACGAAGCGGTAAAGCCAGGGTCAATCTTGGTTTGGCTTTTAACTTCAAATTTTGGGATAATATTTGTTGGTTTTACAGGTTGGACTTTGCTTACAGGTGGCTTCTTTGGTGGAGGCGGGGCTGCAGATTTGCCAGATACAACTTCAACGATGTAATCCTCCATTTTTTGGCCTACCTCAGTGAACTGCCAAATAATAACAAAAGCTATTACGTGTACAGCCAGTGCTATGAGGTACGTCATTCTGGCGGCGTTTTTATACTTTTCTTTTCTGTTTATTATTGGCATAATCCCCAGCCTTCTTAATTGTAACGTTCTTAATAACCTGTCAGGATACAGACCCTAAAGATATTTATCAGCAACTCTCCATTTCAAACAATTTAGCAAATTGAGCGCCTGATTGCTCTTTTTACTGAATCTGTTGAAACTCTTCATTTTGTAGAAAGTTATACAAGCTCACCTGCTAGGAAAATTGGCATTAAGGTGACAGGATAGTGAGATTCAAACAGTTAAATTATCCGGGCACTGAGCTGGTCACTGAGAGTAGTCGAAGTGAGTCGAAGTGCCGGCATTTGTGATCCCGATCACAAATAAATCCATTTTCTTGACACGTTTTGGCCAAAGTTTTATATTGCCTTATAAATATGTATATAACCGGCGGACAACACTTTAGTTAGTGAGGTCCGGAAATTTACGGCTTTTACCCGAAGAAACACATGAAGCAAAAAAGAATTTCTCTTTTCACCGTCCTGATGTGTCTTGCTCCTTTAGCAGTATCGGCAGCTACACTTCAGGTGCCTCAGCAGTTCAGAACAATATACGAAGCACTTCTCAAGGCGCAGCCCGGCGATACTGTTCTCGTAGCGAAGGGTGAGTACCACGAAAATATTGCGATGGTAGATGATGTCGTAATACGTGGAGAAGATCAAAAAACAACAATCATCAATGGCGGCCGCAAAGGTGATGCTGTGGTTCTTGGTGCCGATAGAGGTGTTATTGAGAATTTCACCATAAAAAATGGCAGGTTCGGAATATTATGTAAGGCCACAGCTCCAATAATTCAGAACTGTATTATTATTGATAATAAGGGTTCCGGTGTTATGGCCGTCATGGGTCTTCCACAAATAAACAATTGCATTATAATGAGAAACCGCTGGTCAGGTGTATTTCTGCAGTCTGTAAAAGCAATTGATACGCAGATCGAAAACAATGTGATTCTCGAGAACGGTAAGAGCGGAGTTCATTGCGCTAATGCAACACAGGTGCTTATTCGCAATAACATCCTCATGAACAATGATGAGTATGGAATTTTTTGTGATAAAGGGGCTAAAAGAACACGTATAGTTTTCAATAATTTCTTCCAGAATCTTCTCGCCGGAACAAGCTTTTTTGCGATTGAAAACAAGACCAATATGCACAAGATCCCAATGTTCCGCAATCCGACAATGACCATTCCTGATTTCGATTATTATGTAAAGGGCGTTTCTCCAATGGTTAGAGCCGGCGAAAACAATATCGATATCGGTCTTTTAACTGCGCAGCAGCGTCAGGTTGTCTCGCAGGATAGAGACAATGACGGCATCCCGGACGATCAGGATCAGTGTCCCGATATTCCAGAAGATGTTGACGGATGGGAAGATGAGGATGGCTGCCCCGACTACGATAATGATAATGACGGTATTTACGACAGCAAGGATCAGTGTTCTGATAAACCTGAAGATAAAGATGGTTTTGAAGATGAAGATGGTTGTCCCGATGCTGACAACGATAAGGACGGAGTATCCGATTCTCAGGACGGCTGTCCTAATGATCCGGAAACTGTAAATGCTTACAAGGATGATGACGGTTGTCCGGATGAGCCTCCGCAGGAGATTAAAAAGAACCTGACTCTTGAAGGTATCAATTTCAGAACCGGCAGTGCAGAACTTCTGGATGAGTCCTATATGGTCATAGATAAAGTATTTAACTCGCTGGAAGCCTTCCCTAAAGTTAAGGTTGAAATCCGCGGACACACTGATAATGTCGGTGCGGCTGCGGCGAATATGATGCTCTCTCAGGAACGTGCTCAGGCAGTTAAAGATTATCTTGTCAATCGTGGTGTCGATGCAAAGCGAATCAAAGTTAAAGGTATTGGCGAAGGTGAACCTGTTGCCAGCAACAGAACGGCGGCGGGTCGCGAAAAGAACCGACGTATAGAATTCATCAGGCTTGATAACTGATAAGGGATACCAAATATTATGGAACAAAAAAATACACGCAGGTTCTTGAAAAGCGGATTAATTGTATTAGTAGCAATTGCTATGCTGTTAATACCCGTGGGCGCAAACGCTGGGCTTGGATCACCTGGTGGTGTTCCCGGATTAATTCTTACAACAGATATACTTACAAATTTTTCTGATTTCTCTTCGGCCTATTTGAATCCGGCGCTGCTTACACAGCTGGATCAGGCAGAGGGTACTTTCGGTTTTAAAAAATGGGGGCCAGTAACAAATCCATTTTATCTATCGTTTGCTGTGCCGTTCGGACTGGATCATACGGCGGCCATTTCCGCATTTCGAATGGGTCTTTCAAACGTGGAAACAACAGATGATCGTGGCAACTTTGATAACGGATATACAAGTTCGGCTGACTATATCTTGCAGGGTTCTTACGGTTATCGTCTGATGCCTTTTTTAAGTGTCGGCGGTAACGTAACATCCATTTATTCGACTTATTCAGATCAAAAATCATTTGGTGCAACTTTTGATGTCGCTGCGAGATTTCATCCGGTTGAAGATTATCTGATGGGTAACATCAGTCTAGGCCTAAATATACAGAATGCCTATTATGTTGCTACGGCAGCTGACAGTCTGAGCAACTTTCCCTTAAATATCCATTTTCAGCTTAATTGGTGGAATGAATATTACAGAACATTTCTGGAACGCATTGAGTTTTCAACAAATCTTGCA
>JAEUSG010000374.1 GCA_016788315.1 Fibrobacterota bacterium
CCTGAATCATGCGGGCAAAGTATCAGAACAAACGCTTTTGAGTCTATAGAAGTACCGATAAATGATGTTAAAATATGCAGTAGGAAATAGAACAATGAGACTGGTGTCATCGCGACGTATTTATTTAACTCTCGCAGGAAGTTGCGCCAGAACTCATCCCCATGCGCGTGTAAAATTGTTTTTGAATTGACTACGGGTGGAACAAATGTTCTGTTCCCTGTTTTAGCGTGACGGAATAATACTTTTGAGTAAATATCCCCATTGGGCTTAACTTCTACCTTTTCATTCAGAGTAGAGATGTGCATTAATGACGGTGCATCAATGTATTTATCAGTGCTTTCTCTTAACGGAATGAAAGATTCCAAATGGAAACTATTCCAAGTCCGTCGGGATGTTGGCCTCCCAATAATAGTTTCTATTACTCTGCTATCCCGCTTGAACCTGTTATTAGTAGCCTTAACAAATGATGATGGCAACAGCACCATTGGATCATTGATGCTAAATTCTGAAACCAAAGCGGATTGTGTTCTGCCCTCAAGTAAGTAACATATAGATTGAATTGTTTCGAAAGTCTCTGGAAAATAACGGAGCAATAACTTTTCTGCATGGATGAATAATTCTAAAACCTCCTCCATGTCAAGAAGCCATTTTATCACCTTTTGTTGCATTTCTGTGGGCGTTACCTTGAATTTTTTCTTTTCCTCTTCAGACAGCCCCTCTGGTGGCTTCTCCTTTTCCCACACACTCTTTACAAGCTGCACTAAGCCTGCCAATGTAATTGCCTCCTGAAATTGCTTCAAGCATATCGCCCGCCGTATTAAATCACGGCTAAGGTTGTGCAGCAACTTTTCACTGTTATTTATTTCCGGCATATACTCTTTCCATCATCTTAAGGTTTGAAACTGAAGGCAGAAACTTCTTTATCTCCACCTGTATCTCGGGACAAACAGCATCTACATAATCGATAGGTTTTACAGCTTTGGCAATAACCTCGGCATATTCTTCGGCGGTCATGCCCTTCGCAAGGGCGCCGTCAATATCGACCTTCCAGCCTTCGGTTGACTCTGAAGCATACTTGCGTGGTAGTATCCCGATGCGAACCCTATAGCCGCTCTCCTCAAGCTTAAGTGCCAGCTTTAGAGTATGTATGGGGCCTGTTTCAGCATCCGACTCGACCCATTTTGGCTTGTGTTCATAATCCAGAATAAGAATAATTTCTGACTTAGGATCTAAGGCTTTGCACAATTTACCATAGTTTGCGCCTGAGAATGATTGCAGTCCGCTCAAAGACACCGTATAACAACCTGTAAGCTGCTTTGATGCAAGAGCCTTGTATTCGCCCTCTGTCAGAATGGTTACAGAATCACAACGTCCATCTACTCTAAATGGAGTAAGACTTTGTCCTTTGGCATGATCCTTATGAGGACGGATGTAGTAAACATCTCCTTCAGTATCATGATATCCGAAACAGATATTTCCAAGGTTGCGTTCCAAGCAGTTATACACCGCTCCGAGTTCGGGATAATCCTTATTATATAGAACTTTTGTAAACCCGGCGGCATGAACCAAGTGTTCAGGAAAATATTCCTTTAAATCGCTAAATAGCTTGTTTAGGTCTGCCCTGCTGAAAGGTATCGCACGACAGTATTCGGACAGTGTATCGGTGATTATACCCCGTTTTTCTCTTACCTTTTCTAGCTGTTCTTTTGATAAATATGGCAGATACTCATATAGCTTTCTGTAAATCGGTTTTCGTAACTCTGAAAGCTCATTGTTTCGTTTTCTTTCCTCGAATGTTAGCATGTGATAGTCCTTCTGTTGAATAGGTTAAAAGTTTATTTTTTTTCATTATTTACTCCTGTTTTAGTGCTAAAAAGGTAGTTTTTAAAAACCACCTCACTTATATCACATTTTTTGTTATGTTATTATCATTAAATGTTTTACAACAATAAACATGTGAGATTGGATCTCACATTGACCTAACGTCGTATCACATTTAATAAATACCTGCTTTTTAAGAACGTGACCTGACGTGATGTCGACCTCACGTCAAACCTAACGTTTTTTATTTGCATTTTGTCTTAGAAACTTACCCCCTTCCTTCTAAGATTATTTAGATGCTTT
This sequence comes from Fibrobacterota bacterium, assembly GCA_016788315.1. Taxonomy (GTDB): domain Bacteria; phylum Fibrobacterota; class OXYB2-FULL-49-7; order OXYB2-FULL-49-7; family JAEUSG01; genus JAEUSG01. The sequence continues at coordinate 2,125 of JAEUSG010000374.1, forward strand.
TCTTCACTTTCTGTCAAAATAATTCCGGTCAATTCTACAAGTTTTCCCCATGGATCCGGATGACCGAGAATTTCTGCCAATTTAACCAGACTGCCTGAAACCCCGCAGTTCGTAGACAGACATCGGAAATTACCGGTTTTGTTGTTAATCAGCACACAGGGACGCTTGCCGCCGTGTGCGTGGTTGTCTGGAGTCGGGCAATAGAACGAGTCGCCTTTGCGCTTAAGGCCTAGCTGCTCGGCAATCTCACGTCCTCGACCAAAGACACCTTGGCGATATTTAGGCAACAGGAGACTTTTCATTAGTTCGATTCCAGATGCCTATGTTACCATGATTTAGAATCAAGTTTACATTGAGATACTAGAGTGTCCTCAAACTCCGACTTGTCAACATTGCCGCATTTTTTGCAAAAAACTGTGTCTTTAATAATTCTATACGTAGAGGCACGCTTAATCTCAGCTTTAGTTGGGTTTTTGGGCAGTTCGGTACCCCATATATGCTCAATGACAACGGTTCGCGCAGTGCCATCCGGGCGTTTTCCACATGTGCATGGTATTATTATCTTCTTGTGTGCGCCGATTATACAGGATGGTCCTATCTTTCTACTTGACTTCATTTGAACTCCTAAAAAAAGTTTGTTAAAAAATCCTCCCTAACCTTTAGGGAGCAGACTGAAAACGATTCGAAGAGATATTTTTAATTCATAAATTATTCCTTTCTTTGTAAGTTGACTGGACAGTTATATATTAAGCAAAACTCTCCAATAAGTCATCTTATCGTTTGTTACCTTTTTGTTGTTTTTTGTTACCCTGAAAATTCAAGTTGCAGACTTCAAATTGAACTTTCAAAGCTATGGGGGTTATGATGTTACAACTGTAAAATCAATGCGTTACAGAGTATAAAGTTGTTGAATAGAATTATATTGCTGGGAAAGAAGAGCTTTATGTTACCAGAAAATTGGTACCATAAAAGTTTTGGAAAAATGTACTAGAAAATTAAGCGTAATTACGTTCATGTCTTACTTTTTCGTCCGCGTATCGTTCCATCAGTTTGTTTATGTCCCTAATCTTACTGGATTTGATTTTTGAATAAACATTAAAAATTGTGTGTATGTTGAATGCTCTCTTATCATTTGCAATATCTGGCCTAGTCGAATCCCAAAGTTTTGCAAGAACATGTCCCTTTCTAGAGAATAAGTATCTTTTGAGCATTAGGACTTCTGCATGTTCAGTCCTTGTATAATTAGGGGTGTATTCATCCCTAACTCTGCTGGAAACTCCAGATTCTTTAACGTTTACTTCTCTATCCTTTACATTAAACTCAATATTGTATTTAAGTGATTCGTAAATTTCATATAACCTGTCAATAAGATTATCTGCTGGGCTTATTCTGAAAAGCCTCCTTATTGCGTTCATCTCATCTTCTATTTTCCAATAGAAAAAATTGGTTATTGATGGTAGGCTTTCGTTTAGAGAAACTATACACTCAGGTGGTCCCGTATTAATGTCATCAATTTCATGTTCCCCTGAGCATTCGATTATATGCTCTTCTTTTTGTGTATCTGCAAATTTACGATACAGCGTGCCTTGTTTCTCAGCAAAATAATTATGGACGCTTAAATCCCATATACCATTATTGAAATAATCAGTAACTACTAGTTTACGTTTTGTATCAGAATCAGAACTATAATATTCTTCCAAGACTTTTCTAATTAACGAAGTGTTTTTCACGTTTATATTCGTCAGTCTGAAGTCTTGATATTTTTTAAAATCAAGATTACTTGCCATTCTATAGGAAATTAGCAAGCGATTGTATGACAATGCGATGAAACACAAGTCAGGAATTCTAACATACCCATAACAAAAGTTTTTATCGGTTAAATTAGCGTCGGACCCCATATACCAAGTAGCAGGTGAAAAATGAGTGTCAACCAATGGATACAATGCTTCCTTAAAATCTATCAACAAACGAGATAGCTCATTGTTCTTATTTATGTCAAATTCTTGTTTGAAAAGCCATTCGACATCCATTGTTTTCAATGTTCTAAATTCGACGAAATTCCTTTTTGACAATATTTGTTGGAGATAAGCACAATAGAGAATGAGTAGCATTTTGTCTTGTGTTTT
>JAEUSG010000386.1 GCA_016788315.1 Fibrobacterota bacterium
GGAAATTCTTAATGGAATGTCAGATTCGCTGAAAAAATATTGCAAACTTGAACATGTCAGGACTGATGTTCCATCCGATAGAGAAAAGTTTGGCACATTCGGCATTCGGGGGTTGCCGCAACTTGTTGTTGTTGATGGAAACAGAAAAGAGCTTTTCAGGTTTTCTGCCGGAGTCCAGGAGAGTAAAACCATTTTGGAAAAGATTAGAACTTCAAAATAGGTGTACTTATGGAAAACATCACTGCGCTAATGGTGTTCGGAGCAGGTTTCGTTAGCATCTTGTCGCCATGCGTACTACCCGTAATACCAATAGTTGTAGCGGGAAGAGGAGATGATCATAAACTGCGTCCGATTTTAATAGCAGCAGGGATTTCTTTTTCATTCATTGCGATGGGGGTGTTTTCCTCCCTTTTTGGTTCGTTAATTGGCAGATTCATATTTCATCTTGAGAAAATTGCAGCAGTACTTATAATAATTTCTGGTCTTTTGATGATTTTTAATGTCAATCTTTTTAAGAGTATGAGTTTTTTTTCTAACATTGCAGCCGGTTCCCGGGGAAGGTTTAATGGATTCTTTCTAGGTGCAGTTCTCGGTCTTGTTTGGATACCATGTGTTGGGCCGATTTTAGGAAGTGTTTTGGCTATGGTTGCTTCAAAAGGGGCAGTTGTGCCAGGTATTCTGTATCTGCTTGTTTATTCAGCAGGATTTTCTATACCAATGATAGCCGCCGGTTATGCCTCTCATTTCTTCAGAAAGAAAATTTCGGTTGTATCCGGACATCAACGGATGATTGGAATTGTAAGTGGTATTTTACTTGTCGCCATAGGAATACTTATATTAAAGATTGGTATGTTAGGCTTTGGTACTTTAGGCTTTTAAAGGAATACAAATGAGCACACAGGAGATCAATAAACGTTATAGCAAATTGGCAGAAACTTCGTGTTGCCTCTCTTGCGGCGGTGCGATAAATTATGCAGAACCGCAAAAAGGGGAGATCTGCCTTGATATCGGAAGCGGACGAGGTACGGATGTTATACGTCTTTCAGATGCTGTGGGCGAAACGGGGTTTGTATACGGACAGGATGCTGCTGCCGGTATGCTTAAAAAAGCAAGAGAGATGGCTGCAAAACTGCTTGTTAAAAATGTTGAGTTTATTGAGTCTCAAATAGAAGTAATTCCATTGCCTGCGGATTCGATAGATTTGATTATATCAAACTGTACTCTCAACCATGCATCTGACAAAAAGGCTGTATGGTCGGAAATATATCGTGTATTAACAAAAGGGGGACGCTTTGTTGTCAGTGATATCTATTCTTCGGAAACTGTTCCGCCTGAGTATGCAAATAATCCAGAGGCGGTCGCAGAGTGCTGGGCCGGTTCCGTTACGCGTGAAGTCTACTTACAGACGTTGAACGATTGCGGTTTTTCTTCTGTAGAGATACTTGAGGAAAGTAAACCGTACGATAAAGGGAAAATAAAGGTTTCAAGTTTTACAATTAAAGGTTTTAAACTGTAATTAGGAGGTGATTCGATGAAAAGTCTGATTGTTAAAAGGGTAAGCGAATCTGCAAAACAGGCACAGTGCTGTGCTAAAATTTCAAGCACTGCTGTTGGCTGTCACGATTAATAAACATGTGCCCGGGGCTTCGACTTGATTTTCGCCTTGCGAAAATCAGCTCAGCCACCGGGCTGGTTTTTTTAGGGGAGAATGGAATGAATTGGTCGAAACACAATATTATATCACGGATTAAAGATTCTCAGAATTACATTCTTGTTAATTCGTTGCATGGGCAGGCGGATATTCTAACACCAGAGAATGCTGATTGTGTTTTGAAAAATGAATCCCCTAAAGATTCTTCTTTTGAAGAGAAGGGGTACTGGATAGATGAAAAACGGGAAGAATCCATTTATAGAGAGAAATATCTTAAGTTTGCCGAGGCTCGTGATAAAGAGGAAATCCAGATCTTCTTTGTTCCATGGTATTCCTGTAATTTCGCATGTTCGTACTGTTTTCAGGACGAGTATGCACCTGTAAATGCAGATCTATCAGATGAAATGATGGATGCGTTCTTGAATTATGTAAAAAAGACCTTCGCAGGAAGGCGTAAATATATAACGATATTCGGCGGTGAGCCACTTCTTCCTGGAAAAGAGAAAATGGAATACATATCCCGTTTTCTTGAAAGGGCATCAGAGGAAAAACTTACTGTTGCAATAGTCTCCAATGGCTATCATCTAAAAAGCTATCGCGAAATACTAAAAAAAGGACTTATTCGCGAAATTCAGCTGACACTGGATGGTACAGAAGAAATTCATAACAGCCGCAGGCCATTAAAGGGCGGCAAAACAACATTTGACGAAGTTGTAGAAGGTATAGATATGGCATTGGCTGATGGCTATACGGTAAACTTACGTGCTGTTGTTGATAAAAAGAATATTGATAATCTTGTTACATTAGCAGAATTTGCTGATAAAAAAGGATGGGCGTCAAACCCCAATTTCAAGACACAAATTGGCAGAAATTATGAATTGCACCATTGCCAATCAAAACCCGCTGATCTTTTCGAACGGGCTGAACTTCATGAAAAACTTTATGAGCTTGCTGTAAAGCATCCAGTATTGCTAAAATTCCATAAGCCAGCTTACTCTCTTACAAAATTTCTATTCCAAAATGGTACTTTGCCTGACCCTCTTTTTGATTCATGTCCCGGAACAAAGTCAGAGTGGGCTTTTGATTCTACAGGCAGAATATTTTCATGTACTGCAACTGTTGGTAAGAGCGAGGAACAGCTTGGAACATTTTATCCGGAAGTGTATCTTGATTCAGACAAAGTTTCGACGTGGGAAAACCGAGATATCATGACAATCGAGAAATGCGGAACCTGCAACATGAGACTCGCTTGCGGTGGTGGGTGCGCTTCAATTGCTAAAAACCGATTGGGAACTCTTCATTCACCAGATTGCAGACCGATTAGTGAACTGATTTCTTTGGGTACAGGTCTCTATTTTAAAGAGGAGAGTATAAATGTCTGACTATATTAAATATATCAAAGGTTCAGAATGGGAAAGTG
>JAEUSG010000387.1 GCA_016788315.1 Fibrobacterota bacterium
CTCGTTGCCGGATGCTCCTGCTACAAGAATTGGGGCTGATTCTCTTTGGAAGGTATTGGTCTATCTAGCACCTGGACTAAATACAATTACGCTAAAGGCTGAGGATACCAAAGACAATGATTCCTATATCACACATAGAATTTATTTTAAGGCCAACTATCTCCCGATAAATAATACCAGTAAATGGGTATTCGTTAGAAATAGTGAAGATACTTTCAGAATTGCGTGTGACTCGTCATATAGAGTTTTGGATTTACCATTCAACTTTTTCAGAGTGAAATTCAAGAATCCAAGATATCGTCTGACTGCAGATACAGACATAGAATTGAAGGATACGGTGTTTTTTGCTCAAACATTACAAGATTCGGTGTTTAAAGTTGGGCAATCAAATTATTTGGCTCAATTTGGAGACACCCTTTTTAGGAAGGATTATCCAACGCTAAATTCTACACCTGCTTTTAGATTTATTGGGGACACTTCATTTACCGGTTCTGGTGTTGTAAAGAAGTATCGCAATTGCGTCCAAGTATCTGTTACCGATACTTCAAAGCAGATAGCTGGTGTAAGTAATTACTATCTCGTGCCTGGTAAAGGTTTTGTTGCAGTTAAAGTTCAGTCGCTTTTAACATATACCGTTGTTGCTAATTTGTCGACTCACCCTGATTATTAAGAAAATCTTTCTTACGTGAGTCTTAAACTAATAGTCGGGTTAATCATTAAACTTGGCCTGACAGCTCTATTGGTCTGGTTCCTGCTTGGAAATAAAGATCTTACATTTGAGAACATGAAAAATGCCGTCAACAGTGCGGATGTACGACTGTTGGCAGCAGCTTCAGTTGTGTCAATAATTGTTGCCCTTCTCCAAATTATTAGGTGGTATGAGCATTTAAAAACAGCAGGTCTGAATTATCGCTTCAGAGCTGCTGCCGGCTCATGGTTTGCCGGTAACCTATTGGGTTTTATCTCTCCCGGACGCGTTGCAGAGCTTGGGCGAGGTTTCTTTCTTGACCGCACTAAAGTTAAAGAGTGTGCCAAGGCAACACTAGCTGAACGCGCTTTTTTTATAGAAGCTGTTTTTGTGATAAGTATCGCTGCATTTGTTGTTGCTTCCAGTAGGTTGATAACTGCTTACGGCGGTGCTAATTTTTTTTACCTGTTTCTTCTTATGGTTGTTCTAGCAGTTGTTGGCTGGATAATAATCACAAACGGGCATAAAATAAAAGCGATAAGCAGGTTTGCTCTTTTCGATGCTTTCCCCAGAAACGCTGAAAACCGGTTTTATCTCGCCAACCTCTCATTGATATTATGTGCGTTAATGGCTGTTCAGATATTTCTCTTATTCAGATCTTTTTATCCGGTATCGTTGACATCCTCTTTTGTCACTGCAGAATTGACAATGGCTGCATTAATATTCTTTCCTGTAACAATAGGAAATCTGGGAGTGCGTGAAGGAGCGTTTGTGCTGCTGATGTCCAGATTAGAAGGGATGCCGCATCAATTTGCAGTTAGTGCAGGTCTTTTACTCTTTTTGCAAAATATTGTCATACCATCGATTATTGGAGCAGTTGTGATCTTAAAATCCAGATTGCCAGGAAAGTTGGCATAGGATTGCCAATAGAATGAACATTGAAGTAATATCCATAAACAATAATTGACTGATATATGTCATTTTATGATGGCTAATAGTTGTGGTACAGTAATTGAGGTTGACAGCTAGGCTTTATAGAGTAAACAAATAATCTTCTGGAGGCGCTATGACTAAGATATGTACTGCGGTAGCTGTACTTGCTTTGTTGAGTGCAGTAAATGGGCAAAATACAAAACATGTTTTCTGGTATAAATGTATAGCTAATAATTATGATCTTGCTGACGCTTCAGGACCAAACATACAGGGTACGGTTGTTAAACATGAAGGAAAAGCGCTGACCGCAACTGTAAGAGGTTCTGCTGGCAATCAGGATCCGACAATAACATTAGGGAACGGATTGGATGATGCACAAGCCAGGAGCTTTGTTTTCTGGTACAAAGACCTTTGTGGCAAAATATTGCTTAATGGTGGAAAACTTATTACAGCAAAATTCAGGGGTGAATATCGTGACAATTGGATGGGGAATGCATTTTGTAACGCTGGAACTATAAATGCTAGGGTTGGAGTAGTAAGTATTCAGGGGCATCTCGATGCACTAAAAGTTACGCCGGAAAATCATCCGGATGATGCAGTATGGTCAGATCCCTTCAATACGCTTAACAGTGTTATTATGGGGCTGACAGCGCCAGGAGAAAGTTTTGCTGCCGAAGAAATTAAAAATATTACCTGTTTTGCAGGCAATAATGGTCAGGGACTGAAACCCCTTGAAGGGTTGTTTTTTGAGATGGATGTTACAAATCAGGTTCGCTACATTCTAAGTAATCCAAAGGTTTCTGGTACCGCAAACATAGCGCAGTTGGGTATTGCGGCAGTGGTAACAGCAGGAAATGGCAGTACTGGAAAAATCAATCTGTATGGTTTTGAAAATTGCATTATGACTGGGGCAACCTCAGACCCTTGGACAACTGATGGAAACACCTGTCATCTGATACTTGAAGTTGAAAATGGAACCATCGCTGTGGAACAAACAAAAGTTTCAAATGGAACCGTAATTTCAAAAGCTGCTAGTATCTCCTTGTCTCCAAGCCCATGCAATATTATGACGAAAATTACATATTCGACTGGTTTGGCTGAGAAAGGGGTTTTAAGTATTTATGACATTGGCGGTAGGCTTGTTAAAAGCAGATCAGTGTCTGGTACCGGATCCTTTGATTTTAGCACAGTAGATCTTACAAAAGGTCTTTACGTTTGCAAAATAACGGCAGGAAACAGCATCTCTGTCAAAAATCTAATTATTCTGTAAAACTGCCAGGAAAGTTGGCAGCGGATTGCCAATAAACTTGGCAGTACCGTTTGCCAGCTGTTTATAACCCCTATTTTATTCAATTATGTGGAGTCAACAAATTTATGGTACAACCTTTGCCATGCAGAAAATGGAGTATTGCGTATAAAGCTGTATTCATTATATATTGGATCAAATAAGTTGAATTAACCTAAACTTCAAATAAGGAGGAATCATGAAGAAGGTATTAGCAGCAGCAATTGCGCTGACAATGGTTGTCGGAGCGAATGCAGGCAACACGAAGCATGTTTTTTGGTACAAAGCAACATCAGCAGCTGCCCCATATAACATGGCAGATGCAACCGGCCCGAATCTTCAGGGTGTAACAGATGTTCACGGTGGTAAAGCTCTCACAGCAACAATTCGCGGTTCAGCAGGTAATCAGGATCCACTTATTACTCTTGGCAACGGTCTTGACAATGCTCAGGCTCGCAGCTTTGTAATCTGGTATGATGACCTTTGTAAGCTTTCACTAACTTCTGGTGCTACTCTCACATCTGCTAAGTTCAGAGGTGAGTATCGTGACAACTGGATGGGAAATGCATTTTGCAACGCTGGTCCTCTTAAACCACGTGTTGGCGTAGTTAAAATCCAGGGCCACTTTGACGCTCTTGGTGTAACTGCAGCAAGCCATCCGGATAATGCTGTTTGGGCAGATCCGCTGAATCCTCTTTCAGGCTCTATGGGATATGAAATGTCTGGCGAAGCTTTCCAGGCAGAACAGACACTTAATATGACAGCTCTTGCAGGTGCTAACGGTTCTGGATCAAAACCACTTGAAGGTCTGTTTTTCGAAATGGATGTAACTACACAGGTAAGGCACATTCTTAACCAGACAGTTAAATCTCCTCTTGGCATTGCCGCAGTTATTACAGCCGGCGATGGCAGTACAGGAAAAATAAACCTCTACGGAATGGAAGATGGTGTTATAGCAGGCGCTACATCTGACCCATGGACAAAAGATGGCAATACATGTCACCTCGTTCTTGAAGTAGCTGGTGGTACATTGGCTCCAATCGCTGCAGAAGTTGCTCCAGTAAGCGCTTCCAAAACAGCATCTATCTCTGTAAATCCTAGTCCATGTAATGCTGTAACAACAATCTCTTACAACACCGGTCTTGCAAAGAGCGGTTCTGTAAAGATCTTCAACATTGAAGGTAAGCTTGTACACAGCGCAAAAGTTTCAGGCCAGAACTCTTTCGTATGGAATGCAAAGAACCTTACAAAAGGTCTTTATGTTTGCCGTATCGAAGCTGGCAAGAACATTGTATCTCGTAACATCATCGTGATGTAATTAAGTTCTTTCTCGAAAAGAATTAATAAGGCGGTGGCCATAAAAGGTCACCGCCATTTTTTTTAAATGAAAAAAGAGATCGTCTTAATATTTCTGTTTGCTTTTATTGTAAGAATATCTTTTCTTATTGAATTCAGTAATTGCCCATCATTTTTAAATCCGCTCATCGATGCCAAAACGTACTGGCAAATGGCCGGGAACCTCCTTAAAGGTGCTCCGATAACGGCAGACTGGTTCTGGCAGTCTCCATTTTACCCATTGTTCCTGGCGCTGCTCCAAATTATTACTAATGGTTCCTTGTGGGGAGTTAAAGTCATTCAGGCGCTGATCGGCAGTGGTTCCTGTGTTCTTGTTTATGTTCTCGGCAGTAAAATATTTGACAAAAGAACAGCACTCATAGCTGTAATTATAACCCTTGTTTACGCACCGCTTCTCTATTTCGAAAGTGAATTTCTTGCCAATGTTCTTGAAACCTTCTACTCGCTAGCCTTGATGTTGCTGATAGTTCAGATTGAAAAAGATCCCAAAAACAAAAAAATAGCTGCTGCACTTGGACTTGCAGGAGGTTCGGCTCTTTTTGTACGGCCAACGTTTATCCCATTTGTTATTATCGCTTTCCTGTATCTGCTGTGGAAACAGAAAAGAGATAAAACTTTATCTGCCAGTACCATAGCACCATTGTTTGTCGGCCTACTAATATCTGTTGCTCCATTTATAACTCTCAGAAGCAGTGTCGCCGGCGATATCGGCATTACACCATATTCAGGTGGAATTAATCTTTATATCGGCAATCAGGCTGCGCGTGAGAGTGCGATTAATGTCAGACCGGGCAGAGAGTGGGATGAGATGCAGGAGGAGGTTAACAGGCTTGGATATGGAACTTATAAGGAAGCATCACAATACTTCAGTGATAAAACGATAGCATATATTAAAAGCCATCCATTTCACTTTGTAAAAGGCATTGCAGCTAAGAGTCTGCAGTTTGTTACGGGCACGGAACTGCCCCGCAACGAAGATATTTATATAATGCGGGAGTGGTCTGGCATACTTACCTCCCTTTTGTGGAAGATTGGTAGATTCGCTTTTCCATTTTCTCTCTTTTTCCCATTGTTCATAATCGGTATGATTTACGGTTTTAAAAAGAGTCACTGGTCGCTACCATTGTTTATTTTTATTTATTCAGCCAGTATTATTTTAGTCTTTAATTCGTCGAGATACAGAACTCCAATAATTCCTGCTGCCTCTATATTCGCTGCGTATGGAATTGTAAGTCTGTATAGGCTTTTCAAAGAAAATAGGCGCCAATTTGTCTCTGTGTTGTTTTTGTTGCCAATTTGTGTGGCTGTAACAATGACAGGACCATATGCGGAAGAGAAGATAAACTACCGTTCTGAATACAATAATTTACTCGGCAAGAACGCATTGCAGCAAGGTCGATTGTCTGAAGCGCGCGACTATTATGTAAAGGCTGCTATGCAGGATTCAACTTACGATGATCCCCATTATAATTTAGGTTGTCTTTATTTGCGGGCAGGGTCAAACGATCCTGCAATTACAAGCTTTAAGAAAACTATAGAGATTAATCCTGCACACAAAAGAGCTCTGATAAATCTCTATTATCTTGTCCAGATGGGCGGAGATACTGCATCGTCCGATTCAATCCTTGAAAGTAACTACAAACTGCTGATAACGGAGCAGGATATGGTCGATGAGTGGAATAGAATGAAAGCTCGAAAACAGTAACAGGGCGTTCGCTAAAGCTTATCTTCTTGGGATTCTCTTGCTTTCCCTCCAGCTTCTGGGTGACAAACCGGTAATTTCCTTAAACTGATGGCTGAAATAATAGATGTCAGGAAATCCGAGTATTTCAGCGGTGCTTGATACTGAGCGATCGCTTTCGAGAAGTATCTGGCAGGCGAATTTTATTCTTTCTCTCTTTAAGAAAGTTTGTACAGGCATGTTGAACGTCCGTGTGAACATTCTGGAAAAGTAATCGGCAGATAATCCGATTGCGTTTGCTATTTCGGCAGTAGTAGGACGCCTTCTAATGTTTTTGGTTATGAATTCAAGAGAGTGTCTTTTTTGTCTTTCTGTCAGTCCTGGTATATCGTTGTTGCTCTCTGCTGTTTCAGACAAAACATATCCAAGCATATTGGCAAGAAGGCAGCGCGCCCGGAAAATTGATGAACTTTCCTCTATTCCAACAATTGGCAAAATGTCATTTATCATACCTGGTATACCATTAAGCTTATTAGTGTGCATAAACGGAAATGAAAGCGCAAACGGGATTTCATCCTCACCAAGGAAAAATCTCAGCCAGAACATTGTATGCTTTGAGTTGGGCAGCGGTGAGAAATGGTGAAGTATTCCAGGCTGAATCCACATTATCTCCGGATGTTTGAGAATGATAGTTTGTTTGTTGATTATGGAACGTGTTTCACCGAGGCTGTAGTAAGTAAAATGGTGATCCGGGATTGAGCGAGGCCCAATATTTAATTGCTCGCCATCTTTAGTGTGTCCAAACGCGGTGAACCTGAAGTTGTAACGCCTTGAAACCAGGGCATCCAACCAGTCGGAAGGTTCCAGAATTTTGGGTTGTAATAGCATAATCACCAAAATATTACAAATAATGTATGCTGATTACCATTTTATTTCGAATTTTTCAGCCTTATATTTAAAATAACCTTAATTTTGGGAGCATTATGGCCTCAAATAAAGACAAATACAAAAAGGCTGCCCTTAAAGCTGCAGATTGGTTCGTTAATAACCAGATTGTAGAAAAAAAACCAAATTGGGATGCAAACAATGGCCGTTTCCCATATCATATACATTTACCCAGCGGTTATGTAACAATGGGGTTGAATTGGACGATGGGACGTGCGGTAATGGTTTTGCTTAGTGCATTTAAAGCGACAAAGAATAAACGTTATCTTGAATCTGCGGCGCGTGCAATAGCTTACAATAAAACTTTACAGGTCATGGATAGCCGTGATCCAAATTTCGGAGCCATTCATGAGGAGACACCGCAGTCACCTTACTGTTATCCCCGCGATGCAA
>JAEUSG010000395.1 GCA_016788315.1 Fibrobacterota bacterium
GGAAATTCCACTCAGTGAAGTCAGTATTGCCGCAAAACAGATACCGGATGGACCGAAAGTAACACTCACAAAAGCCCTGGCTGAAATTCCAGATTTGAAAACTTTCTTTGAACAGTCTGATTTGTATAAAAAATGGCTTCGTATTTCGCTGACGCTTGAAGGACTCAAACGTCAGCCCGGTGTTCATGCAGCCGGAGTCATTATCGCCCATGAAGATGTGGTAAATTATTCTCCGCTATATACTCAGAAAGAGTCAGATCTTCTTGTTACACAGTACGATAAAAATAATGTTGAATCGGTTGGCCTTCTTAAAATGGACTTTCTTGGTCTGCGAAATCTATCTGTTATCCAGGATGCCATAAGTGAAGTGGAACGTAATCACGGCGTTAAAGTATCCTTTGACCGTTCTGAACTCGACGACGAGAAAACATACGCACTATTCTCAAAAGGTGAAACAGTCGGTGTCTTCCAGTTTGAATCCAGCGGTATGCAGGAGTATTTACGCAAGCTTAAGCCTAACAATATCGAAGACATTATTGCAATGAATGCTCTCTACCGGCCGGGTCCGATGGAGAATATTCCTTCATATATTCAGCGAAAACACGGGCTTGAGCAGATTGACTATTATAACAACGACCTCAAACCATGCCTGAAGGACACGAATGGAATTATTGTCTATCAGGAACAGGTTATGCAGATTGCACAGGTGATCGGTGGATTCTCGCTAGGTAAAGCAGATATTCTCAGACGAGCCATGGGTAAAAAGAAACCCGAAGAGATGGTCAAAATGCGCGCAGATTTTTTGGCCGGCGCAAGAGAAAAGAAATATCCAGATGAACTTGCAAACACAATATTTGATCTACTTGCAAAATTTGCTGAATATGGATTTAACAAGTCGCACGCAGCCGCATACTCATATGTAGCATATCAGACTGCGTATCTAAAAGCGCATTACCCGTCTGAATTTATGGCCGCAAACATGACTTCAGAACTTGACAATACAGATCGTGTTGTTATTCTTATGAATGATTGCAGGCGCCTTGGCATAAAGGTTCTTCAGCCGGATATAAATAGCAGCTTTGTAAATTTCAGAGCGGAAAAAGAGGGCGTTCTCTTCGGACTAGGAGCGATAAAAGGGGTTGGCGTTGGAGCGGTTGAGCAGATTATTGTTGAAAGAGAAAAGGCAGGTCCATTTAAATCAATCTTTGATTTCTGTAAACGACTTGACACAAGGGTGGTTAATAAGAGGGTGCTTGAAGCGCTAATTGTTGCCGGAGCATTCGACAAGCTTAAAGGCAATCGGGGTCAGATGCTGGCTGCTATAGAATCAGCTCTCCAGTTTGGTGTCTCCTTTCAGAGAGATAGAGAGGCTGGACAGACAACTCTATTCGGGGGCGGAGAGAATACTGCACTCGAAATTCCCGATCCGCCGCTTCCCGATGCTGATCCAATTCCATATTCTGAACTTCTTAAGAGAGAAAAAGAGACTCTCGGTTTTTATATGTCCGGTCATCCATTGAACGATTATGAAGATGAAATCAAGAGCTTTTCCACATTGAGCCTTGACTCCGAAGGCATAAAAAAACATCAGCACGAGGAAAAGGGTGTTACCGGCGGTATTGTCGTCAGCATCCGGCGTATCATAGATAAAAAAGGAAATCCAATGGTCTTTATCCAGATCGAAGGATTTTCAGGCCGTATAGAAGTCGTAGTCTTTTCCAAAGTTTATGAGACCTGTTCACACCTTATTGTAGAAGATAGCGCAATTCTTGTAAACGGTAAACTTGATAAAGCAAATGAGGCAAACCCGAAGATTATCGCAGATAAAATCATATCAGCTAAAGAGGCTCGTGAAAAATTAACCAGATCTATACACGCAAAGTTTTCAACAATTGGACTCGATGCTGAACAGATAAAAAACATAAAAAAGCTATGCAGCGAGCATCCGGGCCCCTGTTCGTTCGTTATTCACGCCCTTGCACAGGACGGCAGTGACTACACTATGCGCGCCGGGCAGATAAAAGTATCCCATGCTCCGGAATTCCTGCTTCGATTGCGGGATATCGCCGGACATGAAAATGTCTGGCTAGGCAGGGAATACTGATATTATTTTACATCCGCTAACGTAACCTATAGGAGTTTTAATAATGGCATTCACAGGAACCTACATCGCACTAGTCACACCATTTACTAAGGACAACAAGATCAATGTTGAGAAGCTTAAAGAAATGGTGGAGTTCCACGTTAAGAATGGAACAGACGGACTTGTACCATGCGGCACAACAGGCGAATCACCAACTTTGTCTTGGGACGAAAATAAGCTGGTCGTAAAAACTGTTGTCGAGGCAGCCAAGGGCAGGCTTAAGGTTGTTGCCGGAACAGGCTCCAACTGTACTGAAGAAGCTATGGAAGCAACAAAGTTTGCTAAGACAATCGGTGCAGACGCCGCGCTCATAGTAAGCCCATATTATAACAAGCCCACACAGGAAGGTCTTTACAGACATTTCAAGCTGATTGCAGAAGAGTGTGATATACCTGTTATGGTCTACAATATTCTTGGTCGAACAGGTGTAAATATCGAGACATCGACAATGGCCAGGCTGGCGAAAGTAAAAAACATCAAAGCCGTAAAAGAGGCATCTGGAAACATTAACCAGATCTCTGATGTAATTGTAAGTTGTCCTGAGCTTGATGTTCTCTCCGGTGATGATTCACTTACTCTGCCTCTCATGGCTGTTGGCGGTAAGGGAATAGTTTCAGTAGTTGGAAACATCATTCC
This sequence comes from Fibrobacterota bacterium, assembly GCA_016788315.1. Classification (GTDB taxonomy): domain Bacteria; phylum Fibrobacterota; class OXYB2-FULL-49-7; order OXYB2-FULL-49-7; family JAEUSG01; genus JAEUSG01. Next base: position 2,780 of record JAEUSG010000395.1, read on the forward strand.
GTTTGAGTTGAAGTCGCTTGTAAATGCTATAAACAAAGGCGATATGACCAAGGCCAAAGAGATTCATCAGAAGCTCTTTCCTCTTTGTCAGTCTATGTTCCTTGAGACTAATCCTATTCCTATCAGAGAAGCAATGAACCTTCTCGGTTGGGATGTCGGTGCAGCCAGAATGCCTCTTACTCCAATGTCTGACGCTCCAAAACAGAAACTCATTCAGGAAATGAAGGCATTCGGACTGAAGGTAAACGTATGACTTCGGAGTTCAAGCTAGCCGTATCCGGTGCTGCAGGTAGAATGGGGCAGAGAATAATTGCTTTTTCAAATGAAAGTAAAATTGTCTCACTTGCAGCTGCGTTTGATATTGCGACGCATCCCCGTATCGGCGATGATGTAGGCCTCCTTGCCGGTATCGGCGAAAAAGGGGTACTTCTTTCAGATTCAATGGTTGCGGCAAAGGGGTGCAATGTTCTGATTGATTTTTCCTCTGCTGAAGCCACGGAATCTCATATTAAGTTTTGCGCAGAAAATGGCATTAATCTTGTTGTCGGAACAACAGGCCTCTCTGATAAAGTAAAGGCTGATATAAAGAAAGCATCAGAAAAAGTTGCTGTCGTTTTTGCCCCGAATATGGGCGTTGGAATTAATGTACTTCTCAGTATTGTCAATAAGATGGCCGCAGTCCTTGGCGATGAATATGATGTCGAAATCATTGAAGCGCATCACAATAAAAAGAAAGATGCTCCATCAGGAACTGCAATCGGTCTTGCCGAAGCTGTAGCATCCGGAATGCAGGTTTCGTTAGCTGAAAAAGCAATACATGGTCGCAGCGGTTTAGTTGGTGCCAGACCTAAAAAAGAGATAGGCATACATGCAGTTCGTGGCGGTGATATCATCGGCGAACATACTGTTATGTTTGCAGGACCTGGCGAAACTATTGAAGTGAGCCACTCCGTCCTGACCCGTGACGTGTTTGCAAAAGGTGCTGTTCGTGCTGCGGAATTCCTGGCCGGCAAAAAGAGCGGACTGTTTAATATGCAGGATGTTCTCGGTTTAAAATAAAAAGCGGATTCATTATGGCTCAGCCTTTATTCACAGTGGTTGTGCCCACACATAAACGGCTGGATAGTCTCAAACAGACAATTGCGGCTATTAATGTTCAAACTCTCTCTAACGATCTTTTTGATGTTGTTGTAGTAAATGACGGTGAAGATCCCGCTACATCAAAATGGTTGGCAGAGAATAGTATTAATTTTCTCGCTATATCGCAAAGCGGTCCTGCAACTGCAAGAAATAAAGGCGCTGCTTCCGCAGCAGGGAAATTCATCGCCTTTACAGATGATGACGCTCTGCCGGAAAAAGAGTGGCTGCAATCTGCTGCCGAATATCTTAAAATGAATCCAGCGGAAAGAGTGCTGGAAGGCCCTGTTGTAGCAGATGGAAAGCCGGCTCCATTGACCCATTACATTAACCACTCTGGCGCTGGCGGTTTTCTTACATGCAATCTGATTGTTGAAAAATCACTTTTTGAAAAGGCAGACGGGTTTAATACTGCCTTTTTATATCCGATGAATGAGGATTATGATTTTGCACTCAGAATTCAAAAGCTGACTCCAATAAAATTTGTAGAAAAAATGAAAGTTGTCCATCCTGTCAGAAAGCTCAGCTTTTTAAAGGTGTTTTCAGAAGCCGCAACATATGTATCGCGAAGAGTAGCATCAGACAGAATACTGTATGAACTTCATACTGAAGAATACCGCTTTGTTAAAGCGAAGAAAACGAGTGCGGAAACTCTTAAGCGACAGGCCATGCTCTATCTTTTTGATGAAATTAGAAAAACTGATAACAAGCTTAAACATCCATTCCG
>JAEUSG010000420.1 GCA_016788315.1 Fibrobacterota bacterium
CAAACCATTTTCAGTTACTGAAGGTTATGGTGTGGCAAGAACCAATAGCCCGATTGATGGAGGAATTGCCTTCAAAAAGGGTGAGTTAACTGACATCAACCAGCTTTCACTGTTCAGGGGTTCAACAGAAATACCTGCTCAGTTTACCTCTCTTGTCCGCAATAAGGATAATTCTATTCAGTGGGTACTCACTACTTTTACAGACAACTTTACATCGGGCGAAACAAAAAACTATACATTAAAAACTCAGGCAGCGGCAGCTCAGGCGCCTGTAAAAATTACCATGAGCCGTTCTGGAAGCGTAATTACTTTCACGAATGGCGATATGGTTTACAGTATTGATACTATGAATTTCCGTGGTATTCACTCATTATCCTACAAAGGAAAAGATATAATTTCAGGTAATGGCGGTCTTTCAATGCTGGATTTACCGCATGGTACAGCATCAGTTAATGGAACAGTTACCAAGGCTTCATTCCTGTATAAAGGTGATTTGAGAGTGTCCCTTAGAATTGAGGGAATTTTCTTTAAAGATTCTGCAGGAGGTGTTGGATATGCATATACAGTAACATCGTATGCTGGTTCCCCTCAGCTTTATGTTACAGCAACAATCCGTAATTCTATCAACCCCGATGTAGGTCGTGCAGCTCGTATCCGTTATGCAAAAGCAGATTTTGCTTTAGCATATGATCCTTCAGCAACGATTGCCTTTGATACGGTGCTAGTCAGAGCATACACAAGTCCGGCACTGGATACTCTAAGAACATCAAAAGCGTTTGATAATCCTTCTGGTGGCGGTTTAATTGTTACTGAGCGTTTTGCCGGTGGTAATTATTGTCCAAATATCAACAGGTCTCTTCTTAATGGCAGAAATCTAGAAGTTGATATTATTAGAAAATATAATACTCAGACAGCATATCCATTATTTTATACCGACTCTATTTATGTCATGCGTGATTTAACACACAAAACAAGTGAAATCATGCTTCAGTGTTACGATGGAACCATGAATACTGCTTCACTCAAAACGGCAGTTCGCGGACTTAAGGGGAAGCTCCGCCTTTGGCAGGATCCGCACGATTTGTCTGAAGCTGATGCCCTTTCTGCCGGAAAATTCGGTACTGTAGACGATGAAATTACAGCATATACAAAATGGGGGTGGACTGTTCCATCAGATGTAAAGAGTCAGCAGGTTCCTGTTCCTCAGACAGATGTAGCTGCAAGACTCACTCTGAACATTCATGGAGATACTGAAACAGATCCTACTCGAAATTTCCTTCTACAGTGGGTTCGTACGGGTAAACAGGGAATTTTTGATATTGCAGACTGCTGGGCAAAACATTATCGTGACCTGGTAACGTGGAGAACCACCGGCTTTTTTCAGGACGGGCAGTATCAGGTAGGAACATTTATTTGGCAGGCAAAGGCAAAACGATTGCCCAAAGCGGGGCCTGCTGCCGGTGATCAGGTGTGGACATATGACGTAGCAGACTATAATACATATGGAGGATGTCACACTGCAATGGAAGGTGTTGCGGATTACTACTGTCTTACCGGTGATGTGGACGCACTTGAGGCTCTTGAAGACTACGGTGAAATGGAGCACGCTAGAACAATGGCAGGGACAAACGACACAACAGTGAATTCTAACGCTAGCTTCTCAGACAGAGCTACAGGCAGAAAATTCGCATTTTTGCTCCGCCTTTACGAAATAACGAAGGCTCCAATATGGGAAAATCTGATAAAGCTGAAAGCCAAGACTATGATAATGTCTAAACAGAAGCATCCATTGGGCTATTCTGTTACACAATACAACACTCCTGAACCGCAGCACAGTTATCTGTTCGACCGTGTAAGGTTGCCTGACAGTCTGGAAAATTACATCAATAGTAAGCGTATTTATTTCTACCAGGACAAGTACAACAATACTTTCGGTATCGATAGTAACTCAATGAAAACCTGGCCAATAATGATAACAGCAAGATGGGAGGGAGCTTATATAGCTCAGGCATTCAGCAGATATGCAGATATATTTAATGACGAAAATGCGAAGGATATGCTTATTGGGTATGCCAACTACATAAAGTTTATCCAGACAGCCAATTGCCGTTTTGCGACATCATATTCTAATTGGCTCAATGTACCTGAAGTTGGTAAATCTGTGGTATACAATGATGCAGTGCAATGGAATTCACTTCATGACAAATGTTACAACGCAACAGGAACAACTGCCGGTGTTCTGGAAAACAGTGTGCATGCACCTATTAAGACGGTTCTATATCCATCAATTTATGCCTTGGCATACTCAGTTACCGGATTTAAATACTTTATTGACGAAGCGGCTATAGCGTGGCTGCGGGCAAGTACTGCAAACGGAAACCGCTTTCTGCGGAATGATAAAACTATACATTCATATGCTTTCTGCGGAAGTTATTACGGATCATTGTTTAATCCGCAGTTTGCATATAATGAGTACAAAGATGATTGGGTTTTTCAGGTTTGTCATGCATTTAGAGAAGCAGCACAAAAGATTGATACCATCCCTCCTGAAAAAATCAATAATCTTGCTGTAGTGCGATCAGCAAATGGTATCATGTTAAGTTGGACAGCACCTGCTGGTGCAAAGGAATATCAGGTCAAATATTTCAAGGGAAAGAAGATTCAGGAATATCCGCAGTTTGAGTACAATTTCGACAAGTTCTATGCTTCAAGTGATACAAACAGAACATCATGGTGGTATGCCACTAACGTTCCAGGAGAGCCTGTTCCGGCTGCTGCAGGTACACCGCAAGGAATGACTATAGAAGGTACTTTCCCAACTACTGATACCTTCTACGTGGTTATCTGTTCACGTGATTCTGCAGGCAACCTGAGTCAGATATCAAATGCTGCAATTCTTGATGGCAGTATTGCCGTAGAAAAGGGAAGCTTAGAGCACAATGAAGTTTCTATCTCTGCAATTCCGAATCCATTTAATCCGGCAGTAACTCTTACCGCCTTTGTTCCGTCGTCGATGAAAAACGGGCAGCAGGTTGCAATCTCT
>JAEUSG010000427.1 GCA_016788315.1 Fibrobacterota bacterium
AGAGACAGTAGTTGTATATGTAACTTTAGACGGATCAATACCATATTATGGTTAAAAGATACAAAATAACCCCGCCGGTCTTCAATGAGACAGACGGGGTTTTTTATAAATAATTCAGCAAAAAAAGTGAGATTGAATTATGCTTCAGTAGACTCTTCTTTTACAACCCAGACTTTAACTTCACCGACAATATCACTGTGAAGATTAATCTTCACATTATATACGCCAAGCGATCTGATAGGCTCCTCAAGCAGAATATCCTTCTTTGCAATCTGATGCCCCTCAGCAGCAAGCCTGTCAGCGATAGTCTGAGTAGTAACAGAGCCGTAAAGCTGGTCAGCTTCGCCGACCTTAACGGTAATTGTTACAGACACATCTTCCAGCTTCTTTGCAAGAGCGGCAGCATCACGTTTGCGTGTAATTTCTTTGCGGTCGTGAGCCTTTTTATCAGCTTCTATTCTTGCCTTTGCACCAGCAGTTGCAATAACAGCCAGTTTTCTCGGCAGGAGATAATTGAGAGCGTAGCCCTCTTTGACCTTTATCATCTCGAATGCCTTTCCAAGGCGATCGACATCTTTCTGCAATATAACTTCCATTAAAAACTCCTTAGTTTCATGTTACTAAAATTTTACTTTTCCTGTACCCTTACCAATTTGCCCCGCAGATCCATCCAATATTCCATTAATCCTAAGAAGAGGATCGGCAGGAACAAAAGCCAGATCTGCATAAGAAAAAAAAGCACCTCACCTACTCTTGAACGGCCAGGCTGTGCGAAAAAAAGCCGCACAAGCGATACGCCATTCACAAGATATAGAACTGTCATACCAAGCAGCAGTAAATTCCCATTTCTGGAACCGCCCGAAAATATTGCCAACGCAAGTGCTGCGGCCAAAACCCATACAGACCAATATGGCATATTAAATTCAGAAAGTTTCCTCCGTTCACCGTACGCAAACCTGTGCAGTACGATTCCAAGAACAAGCGCATAAATTGCACTTTTCAGGGTTTCGCTGAACGGCACAAGAATTTTCCACTGGAAATTAATCATCGCCTGCGAAAGCTCCGGCATGGCAAACAATGAACTGACACTTTCTGCTGCAGTATCAAGCACTTTTCGATAAACGGCCTCGTACTGAGGAATTGTACCGACAACTACCTGAATCAGCAGTTCAAAAACAACTGCCGTAACAGCAATGGCAAAGAGACTTTTTTTTCTGATAACAGCGAAGGCAAAAAACCAACCAAGCACAACCCCATTCACACTATAATAAAGAAATTCAATAGAATTTAACCCTTTCAACTTATACACAACTGCTAACACCGCAACAGAGGCAAAGATTCCAAGAATCTTAGGCGCTCTTACAAGCAAAAAGGCTACTATTACAGGGATTAGAAATAAAGGAATCATGCTTTTAGCTTATTATTACCTTATGTTTTCCTGAACAAAAGGAATTAAAGCAAGATGACGACCGCGCTTAACAGCAATTGCCATCTGACGCTGATGAATGGCGCATAGTCCACTCTTTCTTCTTTCTACAATCTGTCCTCGTTCGTCGATATGACGGCGAATCTGTTTTTCTTCTTTGTAGTCGATTTTTTCAGCAGGGTTATCACAAAAAAAGCAGCCTCTAACTCTTGTTTCCTTTTTCTTAATCATTATCAATATCTCCTTCGCGAGAAAATGAGTTTTGTTAGTCAACCTTCACTGTCATAAAACGAAGTACATTTTCGTTCTGACTGAATGCCTTTTCCATCGGAGTAATGGCTTTACCGTCACTGCTCCAGCTGAAAAGAGTGTAATCACCGTGTGATTTTGACTTGATTGGATAGGCCAGTTTGCGTTTGCCCCAGCGGTTTACATTCTGCAAATCACCGGCGGCCTTGATAAATTCTGCAGTTTTGTTGACTTCCGCTTCCAGCACTGCATCTGTCTGAAGAGCGTCCAATACGATAAATGTCTCGTAATTGTTCAATTTTACCTCCTTTGGATTGTTAAGGATGTTTACAGCCCGCGTCCCATACGCGAGCAGGGGTAAACAAGGGTTATATGTTTAGTTAATTGGGATCTTTTCTGTTATACTTCTCCATAGTTTTATCTATACCATTTTCAATAATCGATACTAAGGCATCTGCAGATTTCTCCAAAACACCATTTAGTGTTTCTTCCTCTTCCTTAGCGAAGCGTCCCAGAACATGAGAAACTACGCCATCCTCTCGCTGAACCTGAGGTTTGCCTATTCCAAGCCGGAGTCTTACAAAATCCGCCCCTACAGATCCAATAATCGACTTTATTCCGTTGTGACCGCCGCTGCCGCCCCCTTTTCGGATTCTTAAACTGCCGAAAGGAAGGTCAACATCGTCAAACACAACAATCATATTTTCGGGTGTGAAACCGTAGTATGAGAAGAGGGGCAACACTGCACTACCAGATAGGTTCATGAAGGTCTGCGGTTTACAAAGAACAATTTTTTTTCCGGCAACACTGCCGGAAGCAATCAGAGCATCAAACTTTTTTTTTTATCAAACTCAATACTGCTGCGAGAGGCAAAACGGTCTACAACAAGAAAACCCGCATTATGGCGGGTTTTACTATATGATTCTCCTGGATTACCGAGCCCGACAACAAGAAACATTTATTACTTCTTTTCAGGTTTCTTTGCTGCGCCAGCTGCTGCTTTGGCATCTGGAGCTGCTTTAGCTGCACCCGCTGCCGGAGCTGCTGCTGCACCTGCTGCCGGAGTTGCTGCTGCATCCGCTGCCGCTGCTGCCGGTTTCTCATCTTCAATGCTCTTTGCACCTTTAATGCAACCAAGAACAGATTTACCTGGAGTTAGCACCTTGATGCCGTCAACCGGTTTCATGTCGCGGACATAAATAGCCTGACCATTTTTGTATTCTGAAACATCAAAAGTAATAAATTCAGGTACTTTATCAGGCAGACATGATACTTCAACTTTGCGAAGAACGTGTTCAAGCACGCCGCCTTCGGTTTTAACACCGTATGCTTCGCCAATAAAGCGAACAGGCACTTTAATTTTTACGGCACGGGCATCGTCAAGACCGAGGAAATCCATATGCTTGATTTTGCCTTTAACAACATCGCGCTGGATATCACGGACAACAGCCTTAATCGAACGGCTTTCGTCGCCATCGATTACCATTTTGACTACAAGGTTACGATTGTGACCCTTTGTAGCCTTCTCATACTCATGGAGATTTATAGAGAGCGGCACAGTCTCTGTTCCGCGCTTGTACAATACGATGGGAACACAATTATCGTTACGCAGATCTGTTACAATGCTGTGTGGACCAATTTTACGCGTTTTCGCGTTCAGAACAACCTCGGACACTGGAATCCTCCTTATGATAATACGTATGACCCATCAGGATCAATTGCCTTAGAGACTTGAGAATATAATTATTGTTATTAGCGAAGTGGTAAAAAAACTTGAAAATCATGCCAGTAATTGTTCTATCTTATAAAAGCGTATGAAAAGAACCATTATAAAACTGATGCTTGTACTTATACCAGTACTCTCATTCTCCGCTGATCAGAAATCACTAGAGTCAAAAGTTGCCGCCCAAAACACCTCCCTTAAAAAATTATACCGCTACATGGAGAATATTCAAAAGAATTTCTCTGAAAGGGAAAATGCACTCCGTGACTCACTCACGATAGCAAATGAACGCTCAGACAAACTTGAAAACGATATTGCAACACTAAACCGCCGTTTTGTCTCATCGGTAGTTATCGACAGTCTGACGGACGACTATCTTCGGCGTACAGAAAAAATAAAACATACACTTAATCTCTACTTTGCAGTGCTGGCCAGTATACTGCTTATTGGAACAATCATAGTAATACTTATAATAAGACGCTCACTTCACCACTACACTGAAGGGGAACACTCCCCTGTAGGTCAGATGCAGGTTTTTGTGGACAATATTAAAACAGCAATTAAACCTGACGCAAAAGAGGATTCTGCTGTTTTTACTCCCGGGACAGGAGAACAGGATCACGAACTGCCCATTCGCGTTGCCGAAGAGGTTTTCAGAATGAGAACCCGTCTTACACGAATGCCTGCAGATACAAAAGGGCTTTCTGCACTTATGAATGCAGTCAACCGGCTGGAAGATGAATTAAATATCAAGGGCTATTCCGTAATTGACTTAAGCGGACAGCCATATTCAGATGAAATGACAGTATCCGTAAAAGAGTTCATACCGCACGACGATCTTCCCTCCGGCAGCAGGAGGATTCTAAGAATGCTCAAGCCGTGTGTGAGATACGGCAGTAAGATTATCTCATACGGCGAATGTGAAGTGGCTATGTCGTCAGAGGACCTCGCTCAGAGATAGGGAGACAAACATATGGCAGGCAACAGAATTGAATACGGAATAGATCTCGGCACCACTAATTCAGCGATCAGCCGATTTGAAAAGGGCAGAGTAAGAGTAATAAAAAGTGAAAGACTTCAAAAGGACACCTCACCTTCATGTGTGCACTACACAAAGAGGGGGCAGCTTCTGGTTGGCGATTCTGCAATCAGCCGGCTTTCTATTGATCCTGAAAACACAAAAACCGAATTCAAAAGAACAATGGGTACTGCTGTTGAGTACTCATTTCCCAATATTCAGAAATCTTTCTCTTCAGAAGAACTTTCAGCCGAAATTCTTAAGATGCTGCGTTCTTTTGTCAAGGACGACGAACTAACTGCAGCAGTAATAACAGTTCCGGCTGATTTCGACCAGGTTCAGATTCAGGCAACATCACGCGCCGCAGAACTTGCAGGTTTTGATTATTGTGAGCTATTGCAGGAACCGATAGCAGCCTCTCTTGCCTGGCTTCTTGAAGAAGAGAATCCGGGCGGCTACTGGCTGGTTTTCGACATGGGCGGCGGAACATTCGATGCCGCTCTTATGAATGCCGACAGTGGAGTTGTAAGAGTAGTAGACCTGGCCGGAGATAATTATCTCGGCGGCAAAAACATTGACCTTCTGATATTTGATGAACTCATTCTGCCTAAAATGCGCGAGGAATACACCATTGAAGGACTTCTTGCAGATCCAGCAAAAAGAGCGAGACTCACATCGGTATGGAAAAAGGTGTGCGAACAGTATAAAATTCAGCTTTCAACAGATCACAAAGTTATTATCGAAGCGGACGACCCTTCGGTAATTAAAGATGACAACGGCAACGACATTGACATATGCGTAACAGTTGAAAGAGAACAACTAGATGCGATCATGGCTCCTCTTATGGACCGGGCTGTAAGCATTGTCAGAAGGCTTCTAGACAAAAACAATCTTACTGCCTCAGACCTTCGAACTGTGCTTCTAGTTGGCGGCCCGACAATGATGCCGTATGTACGTCAGCGTGTACAGAAAGAGATTTCGGACAACATAAACGTTACGATAGATCCGATGACAGCAGTTGCAGCAGGTGCGGCGCTATACGCTTCAACCAGAACAATACCTGCCAACATACGTAAAGTAGACGCCGCAAAAATTCAGCTTAATGTAACGCACCCTGAAACAACCGTTAAAGAGAGTGTTTCTCTGAAAATTGCGATTGACGAAGAAAGAACAACCAGCGTAATCCCTTCAGAAATATCAGTTACATTGTCACGAGCAGACGGCGCATGGAACAGTGTTAAAACTGTACTTACAGCAGAAGAGAGCGAGATCGAACTCTCTCTTGCAACCGGCTCAACCAACATTTTCAACATAGAACTAAACGATTCAAAAGGACGCAGAGTTTTATGCGAACCGGCAATAATCTCAGTTCTTCAGGGTATAGAAATTTCAAATCCTCCGCTCCCGCATGACATATGTGTAGAAGCAGAGTCGGAAGAGCTTGGCCACATATCAGTGCCTCTTTTATTAAAAGGGCAGAAACTCCCTGCTGCAGGTAAAAAATCTTTTAAAACAAAAACAATGCTTCGCGCCGGCACACCTGAAGACATCTTTTCTATTATTGTCCGTGAAGGTGAAATGAATACCCGTCCAGTTAGAAATGTAATGGTTGGTGCAATTTCCATTACCGGCTCTGAGCTTACAAGAACCGTCGCTAAGGGCAGCGACGTAGAAATAACAATTAAGATGGATGAGTCAAGACGTGTTGCGGTTACTGCTTATTTCCCAGACACTGACGAAACCATACATAACGCGCTCGAAACTTCATACCGAATAGCATTAATAGAGGAAGCTCATTTTGAAGAGGAAGTTCAGAACGAAGCTATCCGCCTTGCTGACTTAAAGAAAAGGTCTGAAGCGTCTGGAAATCCATTTGAAGATATTCTCAGCCTTGCAGAAGTGCAGATCAAAGACATATCCCATCTTCACAAAACAAGAACAGGAGATGAAGACAGCTCTTTTGCCTTGAGAAACCGCTTGAACGAACTCCAGATCCGACTTGACGATCTCGAAAACAAACTTGAGTGGAAACAGGCTGAATTCAACCTTAACGAGACCTACAAGCACGCCCGTAAAATTGTTGAAATTTTCGGCAATGATGAACACAAACGGCATCTTGCAAATGTCTGCGAGCAGATGGATGAAGCACTAAAAAACCGGGATACTGCCAAAGTAGGAGCTGTTACCGTAAGCTTTTCAGAAATCAGAAACAACATTCTAATTGAACAGCCTGGTTTTTGGATATCAATTCTAAACAACATCTGTTCTACATTCCAAAGAATAAAATGGACAAATCAGGAACAGGCTGAGCTCCTTAAAGACAAAGGAAAGCTCTTACTAGATTCCGACTTCTCTCTACGCGATGTACAGAAAATCGTAAGAGACTTATGGAACCTGATGACCCCCGAAGAGAAGAAAAGAACACAAAAAGTGAGACCGGACATACCTCTGTATAAGGTCTGATTTTTCACGATAATTTATTCTCATATTGTCAGATTGCGCTTGTTGAAAAAAGAGCCATTTATTATCTCTATCCCTGTTTAGATAGACAACTCACATTAACACATCATGCAGGAGAAAGAATGGCACAAAACGAGACCTCTTTAGCAAATCCGGGAGTAGTTGGATTGGCGGGATTCGGATTAACTACCTTTGTACTTCAACTTCATAACCTGGGAATATGCGGCACAGGTCCAGTCGTTGCACTGGGACTCATATTCGGCGGTCTTTGCCAAATGATAGCCGGATACCAGGAATTCAAATGCGGAAACAATTTCGGCTACAGCGCATTTGTTTCATATGGAGCATTCTGGATATCTCTTGGTATAATCTTTATACTTAACTACCTGAAAATTTACCACTCATCTGCTACCGATGTAGGCTGGTTTCTTGTTGCCTGGACACTCTATACTTTAATAATGTGGATTCCGGCCATGAAGATTCACAGCGCAATGGCTACAACCTTTACTCTGCTCTTATTAGGTTTTATCGGTCTAGATCTTGCCCATTTCGGCTTTCCTGTATTCACAAAAATTGCAGCAATAACGCTCATATGTTGTGCAATATCTGCCTGGTATATGATGGCATCATCAATTTATCGCCAGGTTTTCGGTCGCGACGTACTTCCTCTTGGGAAACCCTGGATTTCCTGAACCAAAAACATCTATATATGGAAAATATTATGAATAAAAACAGCATACCAAAATTGATAACAGCAATTCTATTAATTACATCATTTGCGATCGCGCGTGACGGAGCCACAAGGGAAGAGGTTGTTATAAAATGTCACGAAGCAGCAAGTATGATTACTTCAAAAGGCATAGATGAGGCCATAAAACAGATTTCAAATGTTCACGGCCCCTTCGTCTGGAAGGACTCATATGTGTTCTTGATGGATCTTGAAGGGAAAATGCTGGCACATCCAATGCAGCCCGAGCTAACCAAAAAGAAACACGTTCTTCTCGTCACAGATCCTGTCGGCAATGCAATATTTGTCCATTTCGTAAACCTTGCAGCAAGTTCAAATTCAGGCTGGGTTGATTATTTGTGGCCTCGTCCTGGTCAGACGACTCCTACAAAGAAAACGACCTACATATACAGAATCCCCGGACAGAACTATTTTGTAGGTTCCGGTTTTTACATCGACGGGATGATGTATTAAGAGTAACTACTCTTTGCTGGTATAAAACTTACGCAGCATGGCGTTTCTGGACGGATGTTTGAGCCGCTTAATGGCGCGCTCTTTTATCTGTCGGATACGCTCACGAGTAAGACCGTACTTTGCAGCTATTTCCTCAAGAGTGTGGCTGCGTTCGCATTCTATACCATAATAGAGCCTTAAGACTTCTGCTTCACGCTTTTTAAGTGTACTTAAGAGCTCTGTAATTTCGTTACTGAGGAAGTATCCATCAATATTTTCGTCCGGCGCAGGAGTCTGCTCGTTTGTGAGCAGGTCAAGCAGAGATCCATCTTCGTCGCTATCGAAAGGAGAATCGAGGGAGCTGTGTCCGGAACCGATTGCAAACGCTTCACGAACATCGCTTTCGTCAATTTTAAGAAACTTAGCAATTTCTTCAGCCGTAGGGAATCTCTTCAGCTGCTGTTCAAGCTTATTAACTACTTTACCAATATTGTGAATTGTGCTAACTCTGTTAAGAGGGAGCTTCATGATGCGGGACTGTTCTGACATTGCCTGCAGAATAGCCTGACGAATCCACCAAACTGCATAAGAGATGAACTTAAAACCCTTGGTTTCGTCAAATCGCTTTGCGGCTCGGATAAGACCGATATTACCTTCGTTAACGAGGTCGGAAAGAGGCATACCTTGATTACGATAATTTGACGCAACAGAAACCACAAACCTTAGGTTTGCTTCAACCAGCTTACGCATGGCTTCGCGATCGCCTTTTTTAACAAGAACGAT
>JAEUSG010000434.1 GCA_016788315.1 Fibrobacterota bacterium
GGAAATGCATCTGATTTTTCCGGAAATGGATATGACGCGACTCCAAGAGCTGCAACATCGTTTCAAGGCCATTTAGGGTCTGGTTCTCAAGCATTAAACCTATACGACACTTCAAGCAGCAAAATTGTACTTGCAGGTAAACATGCGCAGAACCTTAACTTTGACACTAAACATGATCCATTCACTGTAAGCGTATGGTTATACAACATATCCGCACCAACTAAAGATGTCCCAGTAATCACCGACCGTGGACCTACTTCATCATCTCCATATGCATATCGTTTATACTACCAATACCCCAAAGGATTAACTCTTGAAATTTGGGATGGTGTAAACACACCTGTTTTGGTTGAATATGCTTTCACTCCAACAGCATCTTCCTGGACTCATATTGCTTTTACGAATGATACCAACGCTATTACTCTATATGTCAACGGCAACAGACAAACACCTGTAACTTTGCCTACATATCTTGGTTCTACGAAAAACACAGACACGCTCATCACTATGGGCCAGGATGTTATTTCAGGAAAATCCATGAATGGTGGACTTGATGATATTCGGATTTATAACATGTGTCTGTCTACAGGCAGCATTGATTCGTTATATCATTTGGGTGGTTATTCAGTAACGACTAACAATGCACCTGTATTCTCAACCGATACAGCAGCAGGTTCATTTAACAGAACTGGAACTGTTAATAATACTTATTCAGTGAATGTAGTAGCTACTGATATCGATGGTGATCAAGTTAATTATATAGTGTTAACTCCTTCTGGAGCCACCTGTACTGCAAGCGGGGTCTTCAGCTTCACACCGACAACAAGCGGAGACACAAGAGTTTCAATAATTGCAGATGATAGTAAAGGCGGAAGCGATACATTGACCTGGACGGTTACAGTAAACAACTACATCACATGGAAGAAAACAATTGGTACACCTGACGCCGAGTTGGGTATGGCAGTTCAAAGAACTCTTGATGGAGGATATATAATTACTGGCACTCACCAAGCCAATTCCATTGATGACCTTTATCTTTTGAAAACAGACTCAAATGGCACAGAGGAATGGAGTAAACACTTTTATGGTCCAGCAAGAGCATTCGGATATTCAGTCGTGGCAACCTCAGATGGCGGGTATATAGTTGCTGGCAGCCTTAAAACAGCAACGGGTAATGAAGACATATTGATCATCAAAACTGACGCGGTTGGCGATAAAATTTGGGAAAAAACGTACGGTACAGCAGGCTATGATGAAGCTGTTCATAACATTAAAAGCACAAATGATGGTGGATTTATACTAGTTGGGAGTGCTGGTGGTGACGTTTACGTAATGAAACTTTATCAGAATGGCGATAGTGCCTGGACTAAATCATTTAACCTTGGCAGTTCACCGCCTAACTATGATGCGGGCAATTCAATTGAACAAACTTCTGATGGTGGGTACATAATCGCAGCATATACAACTTGGAATGTCGGTGGTAACGATGCATACGTTATAAAACTAG
This sequence comes from Fibrobacterota bacterium, assembly GCA_016788315.1. Lineage (GTDB taxonomy): Bacteria > Fibrobacterota > OXYB2-FULL-49-7 > OXYB2-FULL-49-7 > JAEUSG01 > JAEUSG01. Next base: position 1,508 of record JAEUSG010000434.1, read on the forward strand.
ACCAATCTGGTAATAAAACGTGGGATAAAGTCTTTATACTGGCAGATCACCAAGAACTTTATTCAATTGAACAAACTGTGGATGGTGGCTATATCGCAACTGGCTACAACAGCACTAACAGTGGTGCAATCTATATCATGAAACTAAACAACAATGGAGACACCACTTGGACAAAATCCATAGATGGTGTGTCAACTGAAAGAAGTTATTCTGTCAAACAAACATCAGATGGTGGTTATGTTATTGCAGGTGAAACTTTATCAGAAGGTTCTGGGCTGAATGATGGCTACATCATAAAAACTAATTCAGACGGCACTGTTTTATGGGCCAGAACATACGGGACAAGTAACAATGATTATTTTAGAGATTTGCAACTCACTACGGATGGTGGATTTATAATTGTAGGTTTTGCAGACGACGGAACGAGCAATAATGTGTTTCTTGTTAAGACTGACTCAGTGGGACTAGTTAAATGATTGTTTGTAAGCAACCATCTTAAAACCAAGCAAACATCGAATTCTAAGAGGAGTGAGTATTTTTTTTCTAAACTTTACCGTCATCAGACAAGCTATTAACTCTATGCATCTTCCAAAGGCAGCTGATATAAGTAAAAACCTTTTCTTAGTATTATAAACCAGCTTTACATTTTGAAACCCTACTTTAGCTATAAGCTTGTAAGCCTCGCCCACGGTATATTCCTTTAGGTGGAATCCTGTAGCCTTTTTGTCAAAATAGCGCGAAACATCATGCGGACCATAAAGACGATTAGGCGTTATGCAAAGAAAAGTCCCACCAGGTTTCAACACACGAAATACATCCTTAACTAAGTCCTCCGCATCATCAGGATGGAGATGTTCAAGGAGCTGATTACAGTAAACAAAATCAGCAACAGCACTCTCTAAAGGAATCACGAGCCCATTAGACTTGACGAATCTAAAATTTAGCGGTAATTTATCAGACGGCACCAGCAAATCAACAACATCAATGCCAATAGAATTTTGAACCAACGCTGCAACTGCTATACTCACTTTACAGTCTCCCCCACCTATTTCCA
>JAEUSG010000471.1 GCA_016788315.1 Fibrobacterota bacterium
ATGTCAATGGAAAGAATGCGCCCTTTAAAACGTTCTCGAAGGTCTGAGTCTAACCAATGTTGTAGTATATGTCTGCCAACATATGGTGCAAAAGTCAACTTTTCAGGCAGACCATTAGCGCCCGCTCTACTCCATGGTTTAACTGGCGCAACCATATTCAGGATTCCTGGGCATTTATGATTTTTGATCCAAAGTGGATGCCATTTTGGATCGAACAGACATGTCGTGCAGCTCGCGAAGATGGCTTTTTACCACGCTGTTCTGCTCGTGTACCCGGGCTTCCATTTCCAGATCAACGCCATCCAGATATAGCAACATGGACTGCGTTTTGTGCGGCGAGATATTTTGCCGAAACGGGCGACAGATCACTCTTTTCAAAAACGATTGAAGTTGCTGGCGGAACAAAAAAAACTACAATTCTTGATGCCATTGTTTCAGGTTTACAATGGTTGCTTGACCATCGTGGAAGCCATGGAATGGTTCTTTTTCTTGATGGTGACTGGAGTGACCCGCTGGAAGAGGCAGGGAAATTGGGAATAGGCGAATCTCCTTGGACCACAATGGCACTGATTAATGCATTAAACAATTTTGTCCCTGTGTTGCGTAAGATTGGTTCGGTAGATTTAGCCGACACGTTTGGCGCAGAAATTACAAAACTTACAGGTGCTGTTAACAGTAGTGCATGGGATGGAAATTGGTACATTCGTGGAATTGATGATTCCGGAAAGCCATTCTCTACGGCAAGCGATCCTGATGGAAATGTGAGCTTGCTGATGCAGGCATGGGCAGTATTGAGTGGTGTCTCTTCTCCTGAGAGAACAAAACTATTGGTCGCAGCAGTTGATAAAAATAATAAGACGTCAATAGGTCCAATTCTATACGGCCCTCCATTCCTCAAACAGCGCCCCTGGATTGGTCGCGAGACTGCAAAGATGCCAGGTACGTGTGTAAATGGCTCAGTTTATCTCCATGTTTCCATGATGTGGTCCATGGTTGAATTTATTCTTGGCCGTCCAGACCAAGGGCTTGAAGTGCTTCACCAATCGCTGGCATTAAGTGAAGGCGGTGATTTAAACAAGCGCAAAGCAATTCCACTTTGGATGCCCAATTATTGGCACGGCCCTCACTCCCAAACGCCTGGTCAGGTTGGAGAGACCATGACCAGCGCAGGCCCCCCATGGTTTATTGTCATTATGTTTGAATATGTATTTGGCTTGAAGGCGGAATTTGATGGCCTGCGTATTCAACCATGTTTTCCTAGCACCTGGCAGACCGGATCATGCCAAAGGCCCTATAGAGGTTCTATGCTAAACTTTGAATTTAATCGCGACTCATCCATAAAAGGAATTGTGGTAACAATGGATGGCAAAGCTTTAGAGAAGCAGTTGATTCCATCTGATTTAAAAATGGGTAGCTATAATATTAAAGTTATAATTGGAAATTGATTGCTTTAACTATTCTATTGACCCCGATCCGAACCCCACAACTGGAGCAGGTTAAGTAGCGTGCAGACCGCGTATCCCATTGCTTTAGTGCTAACCCATTCCGTGGGGCCGTGGGCGTTGACCGATCCTGAGAACAGGTTGATGGTGGGCAACCCCTTTGCGGTCAGATTGGCTCCGTCTGTGCCTCCGCGTATGGGCCGAAAGACCGGTGTGAGGCCGGCCCGTCGCACCGACTCCTCGGCTTTTCGCGCGATTTCAGGCCTTTTTTTTAGTACATTGGCCATGTTACGGTAGCGCGGTATGATCGCAAGATGTATTCTCAGGCGCGGTTCCCCCTTTAGAACATCTGACACGAGTTTCCGGATGAAGTCCCCGCGCTTTTTCAGCCCTTTCTTGGCAAAGTCTCGCAAAAAAATGACCAATTTTGCTTGTGCTCCATTGCCCGAGATATGGGAAGGATTGTAATAACCCTCGCGTTCATCCGTGGTTTCCGGACGCTCGTTTTCTGGTAGCCTCTCCAGGATTTTCGCAGCATATCGCAGGGCATTAACCATTTTGCCCTTGGCGTTCCCGGGATGAATGGCGATTCCCGTGAATGTAAGAGTGGCTGTGTCAGCGCAAAAGGTCTCGATATTTATTTCCCCGGGAAATTGGATGTCCACGGTGTAGGCAATGTCAGCGCCAAACCGATTGATGTCGAAGCGATCCGCACCGCGGCCGATCTCCTCGTCCGGCGTGAAACCTATGGACAGGGGAGGAATCGGGATATCTGGATGCTGGTTGAGAAATTCAACGAGAGCGAAAAGTTCGGCTACGCCCGCCTTGTCATCCGCTCCCAACAGCGTTGTGCCGTCAGTGGTGATAAGCGTATGTCCGACGCATTGCGGAAGATGGCGATCCTCAGCTGGATTGAGAACCACGCCGTTTTTCAAGCGCAAAATGCCGCCACCGTAATTTTCATGAATCTGCGGGCGAACATCTTTACCCGTGAAGTCCGGTGCGGTATCCATGTGAGCCAACAGGCCTACGCAGGGGCCTTTTACACGACCCGGGTATCTGGCAAAGACATAGCCGTTCTCGTCCATTGTTGCATCAGACAAGCCCAGAGCCTTCAGGTCTGCCAAGAGTTTCCGGCCAAACTCCAACTGTGATTTGGTGGAGGGAAATGAGGTGCTTTCGGGATTGGCTTCCGTGTCGATTTTAACGTATTCCAGAAAACGGGAAACCAGTGTTGTCTTTTTGAGAATTTCGTCCGGGTTCGTGAACCAGATATTCATTTTGAACTCCATAATTTAACAGCTTCTCCAATCAGCATATCTACACCTTTAGGTGAGAGACGGGAGTTTGTTATCTCATATCCGCCAAATTCATATTCATCCGGATGAGGAACATAAGCCTGTCGCCCATCATCACACAATGATAAAATTATCACATTCTCTCCACGCAAAGAATCCTTTATTTCCTTACCAACATCGCAAAGTATTTCACCTGGCAGCCCTAATATTTTAATATTATTCATTTTTATAACGGTTACCGGACTATAAATTGTGTCACTGTAATGGGCAGAATGTTTGAGATATTCTCCACGGCCTGCCAATTCCCTTTTTTTCTTAAACTCAATTGGTGTACATTCACTTGACTCCAATGAGCTATAGTCTTCAGTCCATTTATTTAATACACTGTCGGCATTACCACGATATCGCCTTATATCTTCAGCTATTTCCATTCCTACAATTTTTTTATTCATTTCAAAACTGCCAATTGGATTGAATTTTTTATCCGATCTATATGTAGATATGAGTCGAGTTGCCATTACACCAGCTATTCTTTCCATTTCTGAAATCGTTTTATCGTCTGTATCCGGCGATCCATCCGTTTCCTCCAGAAGCGCCCCATCTCCTGCCGTTCCAATTACAAATATTGACGGAGCACCATTTGTGGCAGCAGACAATGCTTTCGTGAGAAATTGGGGACACTGATTTCTGTGTGCCGAAAAACGGACAATGCTACCTATGTTCTCTTTTGTTTTGCTATTTCTGAATATCAACCAATCCAACAGGGTATCAATGGGACCATTTGAAACGATCTTTGTTTCGCCCAATTCTTTCGTGAAAGTTCTAACCGCATTTGACTTGATATTGAGACTATTAACAATTCCCTTGTCGTATTCACGACCAAGTTTCGCGCCAAGAAACCAGTCTATAGCCTGCTCAGTAACCTCCATTGTCCCAAGCTCAAGGTTTGATTTTCCCCTGAATTTATGTCCTAAACAAAGTTTTCCTATCTCCTTCGATATTAAAAAACGGCGATTGAATATTAATCCCTTTGAAGATGCTTGAAAATGGCCGACTTCCGCCTCAATCGCAGAAGCTTTAAGCTTATTGACTTCAGGTACGATTCTCTTAACCATCTTCTCAACATCAAAACGGCGAAACTGGTGATTATGGTTTGCGTGATACAATATGTTTTCTCGATGTAAACTAAAAGAAGATTTCAATGCCGCAGCAATTGCATCCATTGCCTTTATACTTGGATGCAATGCATCAGGTACAATAATCAGGTATTGTTGTTGAGGAGTTACAAAATAGATCAGTCCAAGACGCGGTATTTGATAAAAAGGGGGGGCAGAGTAACATTCCGAAACATCTATTGACGACATAGCGACCTTCACGGTACTATGCGAATTACGGTTGCAAGCAATACATATTATTGTCAAGCATAAAACAATGACTGCCAACACCTGACTTTTACCGAACAAGTACAAGGGGAACTTGCTTTTTTTGGCGACCATTTTTAACAACGGCATAATATATTCCCGAAGTAAACTTCTCTGCATTCCACCTGAATTCATATACACCCCGTTCTCTCAACTCGTTTGCCAATTTAACTACCAGTTTTCCGTTGATATCATAGATCCCGATCTGAATATTCTGCCGTACAGGAAGGGATACGGTAATTTTTGTTGACGGATTAAATGGGTTTGGAGAAACCGATGCAGAAAGTGATTCTGACAAACTTATAACTTCATCGGCTTTAACATTGCCATTGGAAGAAAGAAGTAAATCGGTAATACCCCAGGTATAATTGCCCTTATTCTGAAAACAAATCGTATGTTTTCCTGCGGGAAGGTTATCCAAAGCAAAGACATCACCTGCATTGTGCGTTCCCTTTGGAGCTCTTGTGAGCCATCCAATAAAGTTACCGTTTAACAAAAGTGAGACTTCATCAGCCATATCAATATCCCATCCGGTCACAGCGAGATAGAGTCTTCCACTTGTATGATTGAAACTGAAATTTTTCCTAATCCCTGTTTCAATATGGTCGATATAATTTGTTCCATATCTGTTATTATCAGCTACACCGACAACAAGAGGTATTGTATCTGTACGAACAGAACCCTCAACCACCACCCTGAAAGAACGCACGGTACGCCCGCCACGCGGATCCTGACATTCAACTTCCACTAAGGCACCGGTCGCTGAAGATGTAGCATTATACAAAGGATGAACAACCAAAGTCCGTTCACTGCCTCTACCTCCGAAAACCAATCCCCATGATGCGACGATTGTTTCATTTGAATATCCCGAAACGAAAAGATCTTCGGGTGGTGACTCCGCATCAGAGACCGTGAATCTTATTGTATCAGAAATACCATTTTTGGGCATAGTAATATTTGCAATGGAAGAAATTGTTGGGTTAGTGTTTGAAAATATCTGTCTGTAGTCAATATGAACCCATGCAGAATCGTTTGCAACTGCTCTTACTGCATCTGTGCATGGCACAGTAACACCGTTAATTGGATCTATGATATCATACTTTAACAATCTGGCTGTATCACCGCTGTTTGAACGGACCATAAAATGAAATCGCCTATCCGAATTGGGGGCTGCAAGAGTTGAGATATCAAAATATGCCGTTACGGCAGTTTCAGTACTTGAACCATCGAAAGCGTAGATACTACCTTGAAATGAAAAAATATTAGGATAAAAGAGCGTTGAGGGCAAAGCCGAACCAATTGTTGAAAAGCCGGTTTTAATTTGAAAATTATTTCGCTTCGGATGACTGAAAGTTGCACGAGCCAATAACAAAGGCGAATTTCGCTTTGGTAACAACCAATTAACATAATTTGCAGTAGCTATGTTCCGGCGGATTTCCGGATTCCAGCCTTTTACATCCGTTGTGTCAAGAAATGCGTCGTATGAAAGCCACCACCGTCCACGATTACCACGCAAAGGGCCTTTGGAATCGGCGATTAGGAAAGCACCCTTTTCTCCACGATCTACAAGTCCATTATTGTTAATATCCGCCCATATATGATCGTTGTATCCTGCAATACACATAAAGTGTCCCGCTGTTCTACTTGGAAGGTAAGTAGCGATAGAATCGCCTACCCATGCATCATCCGAATTAGTTGAAGGATCGTCAAGCGTCCTTTGAAAATGCCAATTACTTACTACACTGGATATAAATCCAATAACGGAACCAGTGTTCAACAACTGCTTAAGCCTCATCAAATCGACTGGTGTCGCTATCGACAATGTCCCACTTGATTTTATTCCATGTCTAAGTGCGCGGTAATAAACATTACTGTCAACCGGCCAACCTCTATAGGTAAGTGGGTTGGCAAGATCATGGTCGTAGGGGAAATCAGACCATAAAGCAGCACCGGCACCTTTTATGATACTGGTTGCTGCGCTTAAATCACCAAAACCATTTGTGCCACTCATAAAATTGTATGACCATTTTGGCGTAAACCTGATCGAATCACTCGCAGATGATGTATCAATTTTCTGATTCCAATTCATCAGTCTGCTGTACATATGCGTGAACACATAATAGTTCTGAGCAAAGGCCGCACAGGCATTTGAAGCTCCCTGATTTCTTATAGGCGGGAACCAGATGGTCGCAGTGTTGTCAACAACTGGTGGTAGAGAAGAAAAAGCGAATACTGATAAAGTTATTATTGAATGGAGTATTTTCATGAGAGCATCCTCCTGAATAAAAATTTACTGCTAATATCATTTTGACGAACATTTTTATAAGCTGACATCCAGTGTGCCTGATATATTCCGCCAGGTTCACCGCAGATATATACTGATCCATCAACACCCTGTACTATACCATACACGCCCCCACCTGTTCCTGTTGTCCCTTTTGAAAAGGAATAGGGATTGAATCCGATAAAGTTACGAAAATTAACGCTCATGCCTGCGCGAACTCTTACTTTCATCAGTTCGGGATTAGCCATCGTGTATCCCAAATCGTCTTTACGATCCCATTCAATTTTTTGATACAGCGAGTTAGATGTGAGAGGAGATGGCGCCTTAGAACCAAGTTTACCGGCTGCCAGATGGCGCACAACAGTAGAGTCTCTTAGATCGATGATTGATATGGCAACATCTGTACTTTCGCTGACCTGAAACTCTACCCACCATTTATTGTTGCTGTCTTTTGTTAGTGTTGGTTGAGATACAAAAGTAACGGCAAAGGAAGATAATGCAAAAAGACCTAACAAAATCAATTTAGTTTTCATAATAAACCACCTAATTTAAAAATATTTATGTTAGCTTTGTACATATATCTGCAATTTATAAACCGTAGATCCTACGTATGTAATAATACCTTGTAATTTTTATAGTTACAATACATTTATTAGACCAGCTAAAAATCACGAATGATGAAAACTTGCCGTGAAGTTATTGCGTAATGTATATGTTTTCACCTTTTTTTGTTTGATTCAAGACAGGATTGTATATTTGGATTATGTCTAATCAAATTAATAACGAGGTTTTAAATGCACTATTGCCTCTTTTTAGAAACCTCACACGTTATATTCTCGTTGTATGCGATTCTAGTGGAATAGTACTGAAATTTATCACAAGACCGCGGCGGTATACACAGGCTATAGAACACCTCCAAAAAAATTCAATTGTCAGCCTTTTTAAAAGAGAAGACATCGTAACGTCAATAGCTGATTTGGCCAAAACCGGCGAGCCGGTAACACTTAAAGAAAATTTCCCTTTTTGCGATGTAACGGAACCCTTTTATACTTCGATTCCTGAAGCTGTTGTAAGCTTCTATGCAATCGATAACGGGAAATTTATAGCATTAATCTCGACTTCCGAGATCGGGAGTCCATTCCTTTACAATGAGCACAAAAACCATATTCTTTACTTAGACGAAAAAGGGGTCATAAAAGGAGTTAATCAAAGATTCTTCTCCATATTTAAAGAGAGCCACCATCAGATAGGCGATATTCTTGACAAGCAAATCAATGAATTTCTTTCACCCACTCCAATAGAGATTCAAAAGGAGTATATAACAAGAGTCGATAAAACAAAACAGGACAAATGGAACATTATTATCGAACAGAATTACAATAACGGTAACGCGATACCGATCATCACCCCGTCTAAACATGACCATTCATCAACAATGGAATCGGGGCTGGTAATTGAAAATACCGACAATGAGATTCTGCACTTTCCCCTTCAAATCAAACCGTTTGATGTTAACACCGATTTTTCTCTTGATATCGTAATAAAAGGGAATGCAACTGACGATCCCTTACTGTGTATTTACAGTGGGGACATATCTTCACCGCATAATATCGCCTATCAAAATGGTTTCGACCTTTCCAGCCGCGGATACCTTATAGGCAGACAGTACGATAATCCTCATTCAATGATAAAAAAAACAGGGTTTATAGCATACTCAGGCGATTATGTTGACATACAAGACAAAGATCGTAAGCTCTCGTTTACGAAAGAAAATCACCTGCTTTCCATGAGTATAAATGATAAAAATGTGATTCGTTGGTATGACACCGATTTTATTCTAACGGAAAATTTTAGGCTTTCAGTTGCCGTACGCAAACGAACAAAATGCACAATAGGTTCGATACACTTAAAAACTCGCAAATCATCAACGGAAGTACAACCAATTTCTCCAATTATACGACTTAAGAACCAAAATCATCAAACTTTTCTTCTTAACCGTTTTTATACCGCGCCTCTCAATTCATCTTCGTTGTATAACAATATTGAAGCCTATGTTCTTGTTGACATCAGCAAAATACAAGGTCACATTGACCAATTGACACGAAACATAAAAGCAAAGACACAGGAAGAGGAAAAGCTGAGAATTAGACTTAAAACAATAGAAGAAAGAGAAAGTACTTTTGTTGGAAGCAGCCCAGCTGCAGAATCCGTCAGGGAAAAGGCTCGTATTATTGCCAATTCCAACGCAACCGTTCTAATACAGGGCGAAACCGGAACAGGCAAGGAGATTCTTGCACAATTTATTCACAAGAACAGCCCATCGCGCAACGGACCTTTTGTCAAGGTTGACTGCTCGACACTTCCAAGGGATTTGATAGAATCGGAATTGTTTGGTCATGAATCCGGAGCGTTTACCGGTGCATTAAGACGCAAAATAGGCCTAATTGAGCAGGCAAACAGAGGTACTCTATTTATTGACGAAATATCCAATTTATCCACCGAAACTCAGAAGAAATTACTTCAGTTTTTACAGGATTTTTCCATTTACCGCATAGGAGGACAAAAGAAAATAAAATTGGATATTCGTATTATTGTTGCTTCAAACATGGATCTTCAGAAAATGGTAAGAGATGGTACTTTTCGGGAAGATCTCTTTCACCGCCTCTATGTGGCTTCCATCAAGCTCCCCCCTCTTCGAAGCAGAAAAGAGGACTTGCTGCTGTTAGCTAACCACTTTTTGCGAATCATGTCAAGCGCAAACAGCAAAGACATTACAAGCATATCTCCTGAAGCGCTAAAAATTCTTTTTTCCTACAACTGGCCTGGTAATGTAAGAGAGCTGAAAAATGTTATTCAACGAGCCATATTATTCAGCCAGAACAGTGAACTTTCCGCAAAAGATATTGAACTTCTCCCTGCTGATTTTTCTTCAGCAGAAAAGCCAATTCAAATTACACCCAATAGAACAAATCTTTATCATTCTCTCGTAAATGTGCCTAAAGAAAAGATTGAAGAATTACTTTCAGGTAATAACGGCAATGTTGCAGAAACCGCAAGACAACTCAGTGTGACAACACGAGGGCTATACCTATATTTTAGAAAACACGGTATTGAACCTTCATCTTTTCGCCTGAAAATTTAACTTTTTCAAACTATTTTAGCAGTAAGAGCAGAACAGTCCAGCGAGCCGTACCTGCGGCCACTCTTGCGTAGTAGATACCCGACGGCCGATCCGCCGCTTTCCAGGCGAAGGCATGGCTACCGCTCCGGTAGAACCCGTTGACGAGTGTTGACACTTTCTTTCCGTCCGAACTGAATATGTCGATTCGAATGATAGTGGCGGTAGGAATTTCGCACAGTATTTGTGTTTCAGGGTTGAACGGATTGGGTTTTACGCTGATCCTCGTCGCGGCTGACGCGTGTCTCTGTGACCCGGACATAATGGCCGTCGTGGTCCCGTCCACAATTCCATTGATGTACATTTCGATATTGGTATAACCCTCAGTGCTTAAATCAATGCCGTTTGCGTCGTTGCTGTTCGGGTTAAGGCCGTTGGCTATCTCCCAAGCGTCGGGCATTCCATCGCCATCCGAATCTATGACTCATAGGAATTTTCTTTATTCCACACATGTAAACCACCAAATTCTCCAAAGCTCACGAAATTTCCCCATCTTTGCTCAGTTTCAGTATTTTCCGATCTCTGTATCGGTGACTAACATCAATATATCATGTCAATTCTCT
>JAEUSG010000521.1 GCA_016788315.1 Fibrobacterota bacterium
ACTCTTTTCCTCATCCAGTTTACAAAACATGTTGCCGCAAATCATGTTTACCAGTTCTTTGAGATTGTCAAAAATCTTATCTGATGTAATCTCGGATTCATCAATTCCCAAAAAGGAAACTGTCAGCTCTTTAGCTAGAGACATCGAGCATTCCATTTCAAGCTTACCAGTGTACGCACCTTCAAAGCGGATTTTTCCAGCCAATTCGTGCTTGAATGTATCAGCCGTGTCGTGAGTGGAATCCTTTATCTCAACGAAGAGCATTTTCTCAAAGACCTCTACACAGGATTCAATTAATGTGTTACGAATGATTGTATTATCCATTTGTGACAGCCTCGTTCAGGATTTCCATAACATTCTCAGGTCCAAAAGGTTTCCGTAAATACCCTTTTACACCCAATTTGGCGGCCTCCAGAATTTTTTCCCGTGAACCTTCTGTTGATATAACAATAATCTTAAGATTGTTCATATTTCCGTTTTCTTTTATCAGGCGAATCATCTCCAGCCCGTCCATGACCGGCATATTTATATCTGTCAATGCAACATCGACCTTCTCTTTTGACAAAACTTCCAACCCCTCTTTGCCGTTAGAAGCTTCAAAAATTGTTTCAATTTCAAGACCTGTCATATTTAGAGTTTTTTTGACAAAAGCTCTAATATTCGCAGAGTCGTCTACTATCAGAAAATTTATGCCCATATCAAGCTCCTTCGAGCCATTGGTTGGCCCGCTCTAATTCTTCAACAGCTATTATCAGCAGACGCTGAAGATCGCCTTCCTTGATACCATACTTAGCGAATCTGTCAGTTTTACCTTCATACGAAAGACCATCAACTCCCAAACCTACTCCGACCATTAAACAGAGCAAATCACTGATATGCACATGCCACGCGAGGTCGGAAGATGCCCCAAGTTTTTCGGGGTCGTGATGCCATCTAACTGCATCTGCTATCTGCGATGGCACAGCCCATTTATCAAGTATCTTACCCCCAAGAGCTGCATGGTCTAGTCCAAGAATATCCACTTCCACTTTTGTGAATACCGTATTACCCTTGGAAAAAGACAACTTAATCTCATCACGTTTACCTGCTATAAAAACATCAAGTACGGTTTTTCCAATATCGTGAAGAATGCAGGACGTAAAAAGAGCCTCTTTTTCGGGAAAGCCTGTAAATTCTGCAAGCCGCTGAGAAACTCCAGCTGAAGCCACCGAATGGCGCCAAAGTTCTCCCCTTGACAACCCATACCCTTCACCCGCATTATCGAAATATGAACTGCTGGCACTAGCCAGAACAATCTTTATCAAAGCATTAAGACCGAGTCGTTTTAGAGCCTCATCTACAGACTTAATTTCTGAATTTCCTCTATTGTACAATGCAGAGTTGGAGTATTTCAATATCTTGAGCGTAAGCACATCGTCAAGCTTAACTATGTTAACAATTTCTGTAATAGAGGCATCAACATCTCCTGCCGTTTTAAGCACCTGCAGTGCAAGAGCCTGAATCGGTCTAAGTTTATCAGCTTTTACAAGAATAGCATTCAAAGCGTCAAGATTCATAGCAGTTTATCCTCCTTTTCTCCGGCATAACGAACTCTGACTTCGCCATTGCCTAGATTAAGAGTCATATTTCTGCTGAAGCTGCCGCCGACATCCTCCGCTTTTACGAGGATGCTGAATCGCCATAATACTTTTTTTAAAGCAAGATAATTGTTTTTTCCTATGTTAAATGCTCCGTTCGGATCAAGAATATTAGAGCCTCCTGCTATCTTTACAATAAGTCTATTGCTTTGGCATCCTAACTGTTGAAGCCCTCTGAACATGCACATGATGCCAGTATCGGCAAACATACATGGTCTTTCAAGACCTTTTTTGGAATCAATTTTAGAATCAGGCAGCATATAATGAAGTAGTCCCCCTGCTTTCGCCACGGGATCATATGCTGCAACACCTATGCATGAACCCAAAGCATAAGTAATAAGCATATCTTCGCCGCTGGAGACTTTCATATCAGCAATATCTACAATAGCCTTGTCACTCATGTGCTTTTGGCCTTCTCAATTATTGATTCGGGAATTCTATCGAGCGGAGTAAAACTGTCGCACGCACCTATATCATAAGCTGCTTTAGGCATACCAAATACAATGCAGCTGGCTTCATCCTGGACTATTGCAGAAGCACCTGCTTTTTTCATGGCCAGTAAACCGCTGGCACCATCGCTTCCCATACCGGTGAGAACCACACCGACAGCGTTACGGCCGGCAAATTCAGCAACAGAATGGAAAAGGACATCTGCAGAAGGCCGAACATGGCAAACCGGCGGATTTTGATTCAACTCGACATAATATCTCGCACCACTCCTTCGAAGCTGCATATGAAAGTTTCCAGGAGCGACAAGTATACGACCCTGCAGTACGGCATCCCCCTCTTCAGCCTCCTTTATCTCCATAGCTGAAATGGAATTCAAACTTTCTGCATATGATTTTGTAAAGAATGGAGGCATATGCTGCACCAGAACCATAGGCGGCGCATCGGCAGGCAGCTTTGCTGCTATAGCGCGGAAAGTCTGTGTGCCGCCGGTACTTGCCGCAATAGCAACGATTTTATCCGTGGTTTGCAGCATTGCATGACTTGTTTGTTTGTGCGCCGGTTTTACATCTCTGGAGATTATACCGGCAACTTTCCGGCGCGCCTCCATGTTTGTTTTTGCCGCCTGTCTGATTTTATCGGCAATTTGGCCAATCTGCCTGTCAATGCCTGAACCGAAGGCGGAATCGGGCTTTGCGACAACTTCAAGTGCACCAAGTTCAAGCGCCTTAAAATATGAAGCGCTTCCTTCCGGAGCTAATGAGCTTATTACTATTACAGGTAAAGGATAGAATGACATCAGTTTTTCTAAAAACGTCAACCCATCCATGCGAGGCATTTCAATATCAAGAGTTATAACATCTGGCTTAAGAGACAAAATTTTATCTCTTGCCATATAGGGATCCATTGCTGTCCCGACAACTTCTATACCTGGATATCTGGATAATTTCTCGGAGAGAGCTGATCTGACAACAGCAGAGTCATCAACAATAAGAACCCTTATGGAAGAAGCCATTATTTTTTCTCCGGCTCAGATGCTTTATAAATATCAACTATTGAAGTACCGGCAATATATGGTTTTACTTCATACCTTGTAATGCTGTTAAGCCGTTTTGTAATCTCGCTTAATCTTGTAAGCTGTAAATTTATTTTTTCGAGCCAAGGCGCAGCAGACTCAATGCCTTTGTGCCTGCTTAGCAGATCAAAATAGCCGATAACAGCCTGCAGCGGCTGATTGAGTTCATGACAGGCAGCTCCGGCTGTTTCAACCATGCTCTTAACACGCTCAAGACGGATTTTTGCCTCTTCATCTTTTAGTCTGACAGTGACATCTCTAAGTATTCCTATAATTTGAGTTGGCTTGCCATCCAATGAGCGCAACACATCTCCAACTTCCTCAAAATCAAGCAACTGACCACTTTTCGTTATGACACGAAAAAGAGATTTACCACCTTTACCAGATTCAATAGCGGCTACAAAAGCTTTCATTGTTTCAGCCCGATCATCTTCAGCTATGAAATTTATCATTGGCTTACCTATAACCTCATCAGGTTCGTAGCCTAGTTTTCGCACTCCCCCGCTGATATAGCTGAAATTTCCATCCGGATTGATAGAGTACATGATGTCGGAGGTGTTTTCTATAAGAGTCCGGTACCGAAGTTCACTTCTTCGTATAATCTCTTCATGTCTTCGTTTTTCCGTAACATCTCGAGCAGAAGCGACATGATAGGATTTATCACCAATGGTGACATATCTTATGCTGACTTCAACCATCACCATGCTATTACCCTTAGTCCTGAAGATGCCTTCTACGGTTGCATTGCCCTCTTTTTTGATTCGCTGTGCAAGTAAATTTCTTGACTCAGCATTTCCAAGGCAGATATCAAACTCAAATGTATGCAGCTTCTTCAGTTCATCAATTGTATACCCCAACACATTACATGCAGTTTGATTTGCATCTAGAACCAGCCCCGTAGCAGGATCGATTACCAGAACAGGATCAAGCGACTGGTCAAGAAGTTCTCTGAAAAGTCTGAGAGCATCTTCGCTTTGTTTTCTTTCTGTTATATCAACCATTACACCGACCAGACCAGCTATGTACCCATGATGATCTTTGAAAACTGATTTTGAAAAGATTACAGAACGAAGAGTTGAATCTGCATACCGGACTGACGATTCATAAACCTGAGGCACTCCAGATGCAAGCAGAGCTATGTCAGCATCATGGTACCTCTTTGCCAACTCAGAAGGTGAAACATCGAATACAGAGCTTCCAACAATTTTACTTTTAGGTAGTCCGATGAAATCTTCAAAAGCTTTGTTGCAGCCCAAATAACGACCTTGTGTATCTTTATAAAAAACCGGATTAGGTATTGCGTTGACAATAGAAGAAAGACGGGCTTCGTTTATACGTAAGGCGTTTTCCATCTCTTTTCTGTCTGTAATATCATTAAGTACAGCAAAAACATAATCATCGCCGTCAATATTTATAATTTCGCTGGAAAGTAAAATAGTTCTTATGATTTCATTCGAAATACGCAATTGAACTTCAAGATTACGCACAAAACCGTGCTGAAGTATCTCTTTTATTATTTCATCGCCGTGAGCGAACGAACCGATCGTATTACCAAAGGTTTGGACATAGGCATCATTTACATCAACAGGCTTAGAATCCTTTAACCGAATAACGGCCATAGGAGTTGGATTCAACCTGAATAAAGTTGCGCATGCCTCTTTTGAACCTGAAACAAATGACATAACAATTTCCTAGTAGATTAAAATCACCCTTTTCGTTTCCATCTTTCTACACGGTCGAATGCATCGCCTATTGTTTTTCGTAAAAGCTTGATATCAACGGGCTTGATAAAATAGTCGTCAAATCCAGCCTCCCTTGCATCGGCAAGCTCAAAAAGCGATGTATAGGCAGTCATAGCAAAAATACATGCAACGGGGTTGAATTCTCTTATTTTTCTGCATAAAGCCAAACCATCCGTGTCCGGAAGTTTTAAATCGAGTAGCATTACCTGTAGGTTATTTTCCTGAAGTGCTTTTAAGGCTGATGCACCATCTTCTGCTGTTACAACAACATACCCTGCATCAGTAAATAGCTCTGATAACATATCTCTTACTGAGGCATCGTCATCTACCACTAATAATCTTCTTGTACTCATGAAGCCGACCTTTCCAAATTCATAATAGTTCTGCCGTTAACATAACTCTGCTCTTCAAGATGTGTTATACTGTTAAGTTTTTTTGTAATATCCGTCATTCTTACTATCTGCTTTTGTATTTGTTCGACCCATTTAGCAGAAGTTTTGTTATCATTTGAAACTCTGTCCATCATATCGACATAACCGGAAATGGCCTGCAGCGGCTGATTGAGTTCATGACATGCAGCACCAGCAGTTGCAAGCGCTCCCATGAATCGTTCGTGTTTCAATCGAATTTCCTCTTCAGCCTTCCTTCTTGTAAGATCACGAATTACAGCTACGACAGAATTATTGCCATGCGCATACATCCTGTTTATTCCGATCTCAGCAATGAATGATTCACCGTTTTTTCTTTTCATTGGCAGTTCAATATCGATTTCTTTACCGGAATCAAGAGTACGGAGGAAACTTGGTTTGCTGCAAACATCTTTAATTGGACAATAATCAGTATATTGTCTGCTAATAATTTCATCTTTTGTATAACCGAGCATAGTGCATACAACATCGTTTACTTCCAGTACCTGTCCTGGAAGATTATCTGGCGTCCATTCAACAACAAAGATACCATCGCTGATGGAGTTGAATAAGTACCAGTATAGACAGGCATCGAGCTGTTTACCGCCATTACCGCATATCGGGCCACTGCTATTCATGATGCGTCCTTTCTATAAACCGATGGCTGCACATAAGAAAACTTATGTTTCACGCCTGTGAGCCCTTCTGAATGACCAAGAAAAAGATAACCACCAGGTTTCAAATGGTTATGAAATTTCTGCACCAGTGTCTGCTGAGTCGACTTATCAAAGTATATCATTACGTTCCTGCAAAAAATAACATCTAACGGGTTCCGGAATGGGAATTCATTATCCATTAAATTTATTCTTTTAAAAACAAGATATTTTTTTACCGAATCTTTAACTTTACTCTGACCTTGGGAGCCATTTTCAAAGTACTTAAGCCTTTGAGACTTGGATACTCCTCCAAGTTTATCTTCCGTATAAACGCCATCCTGTGCGGCCTTTAGAACCCTCGTTGAAATATCCGAACCGAGAATCATAAAATCCTCACCCTGTATTCCATTGAAGTGTTCCAGAAAGGTCATTGCGAGGGAATATGGCTCCTCTCCGCTAGAAGATGCTGCACACCACACCCTTAATTTGCCTGCCTGACCCTCTTTTGAACGCTTGATCATATCGGGTATGATGTAATCACGTAAAAAGTCAAAATGAGCCTGCTCTCTGAAAAAGTGCGTAACATTTGTTGACACTGCGTCAATCATTTGAACGAGCTCTTCAGAGTTTGCAGGCTTAAGAATGTACTCGTAATACTCTTTAAACTTTTTCAAACCCAATACCTTAAGCCGTTTTGCAAGTCGCCCTTTTATCAAGGATTTCTTGTGTTCCTGAATGTTAATCCCGCACCTCTCATGTATCAACGATGAGAGGTTGCGGAATTCACTATCGGTTAGTTCGACTTCAAGTAGATCCATTGAAAAATTCCTTTTGCGGTGGCTTCGACCCTTCGATAGACTCAGGGCATCGGAGCCTCAGCCACCGCAGAAAAACAATTAGAATCCTTTCAGATCGTCGTCCATAGGGATGATGTCGTCAGGAGTCAGGTGACCGCCTCTGCCAGACTTGGCGCCAGCAGTAATGAGATGCTGCTTTGCCTGTTTACCCTTTGCGGTTGGAGCTGAGGTAAGCTGTTGTCTGTGAGTGGTGGCTCTACCTACTGCAGCGTTTGACAGATGGAACGAACCAATCATGGCCTGCAGCTCCTGTGACTGACTTGCCATCTCTTCAGCTGCACTTGCAGACTCTTCGGAGTTGGCGGCATTCTGCTGAACAACCTGATTCATCTGATTAACAGCAAGGTTTACCTGATCGATACCTTTGTTCTGCTCATTGCTTGCAGCCGCAATTTCTGCTACAAGATCGTTCACTTTCTTAGAACCGTCAGTGATCTCACGCAGGAACTTAGCTACCTCTTCACTGATAGTAACACCACCTTCTGAATTCTTTACAGAACCTTCAATCAGTGTAGCAGTATTTTTTGCCGCTTCAGCACTGCGCTGCGCAAGGTTACGTACCTCTTCTGCAACCACTGCGAAACCGCGTCCCGCTTCACCTGCACGTGCCGCTTCAACAGCAGCATTAAGAGCAAGAAGGTTTGTCTGGAAGGCGATTTCATCAATTGTCTTGACAATCTTAGCCGTTTCATCGCTTGACTTCTTAATGAGGTCAATAGCTTTTGCCATTCTGCCCATTGCATCATTACCCTGCTCAGCAGACTTCTGCGCTGCACCTGCGAGAGACTTTGCCTGGTTGGCATTTTCAGCATTCTGCTTGGTCATTGCCGCCATCTCTTCAAGACTGCTGCTGACCTCTTCGATACTGCTTGCCTGTTCCTGCGCACCCTGTGAAAGAGTCTGAGAACCCGCACTAATCTGGTTACTGCCGCTTGCGACCTGCTCAACCGCTGTAGAAACCTGACTCAAAGCTTCATCAAGAGACTGTATAGCCTTATTGATGTTGTCTTTGAATTCACCAAGCTGACCTTTGTAGTTGCCTGTGACCCGTTTTACAAGATCCTTTGATGCCGCTGCGGCCATGACTGTCATAGCTTCGTTAACTGGATTGATAACTGCATCAAGCGTATCATTTACACCTGCAACTATCTTTCTGAAATCGCCCTGATGCTTAGTGGCATCCGCACGAGTTGCGAGACGTCCTTCGACCGCTGCAACAGCCAACATATTAGCATCGGCTACCATGTTGTTTACAGCATCAATACACTGGTTTAGGTTATTCTTAATGTTGTTAAAATCACCGTTGTATGAATCTGTAATCTTTGCAGGTATATTACCTTTGGAGATATCGTCAACATACTTTGCAGCAACATTTAGAGGCCCGATAACTGCATCGAGGCAATCATCTACACCCTGAACAATCTTTCTGTAATCACCTTCATGTTTGCTAGCATCTGCACGTGTCGCAAGTTTACCTTCGACAGCTGCTATAGAAAGCATATTTGCATCCGCAACAAGAGCATTAACAGCATCTATACATTTGTTAAGATTATTTTTGATTGTATTGAAATCACCATTGTACTTATCGGTGATTTTAGCCGGTATGGCACCCTTTGAAATCTTATCGACATAATCTGCTGCAACATTAAGAGGTCCAATAACTGCATCAAGACAATCATCCACTCCCTGAACAATCTTTCTGAAATCACCTTCGTGCTTACTTGCGTCTGCACGTGTTGCAAGCTTACCTTCAACTGCGGCTTTGGACAGCATGTTTGCGTCAGCCACGAGCGCGTTGACTGCATCGATACATTTGTTAAGATTGTTTTTGATTGTGTTGAAATCGCCATTATAGTTGTCGGTAATCTTAGCTGGAATGTTTCCTTTTGAGATTTTATCGACATAATCAGCAGCTACGTTGAGAGGTCCAATGACAGAATCCAAACAATCGTTTACACCCTGAACTATCTTCCTATAATCACCGTAGTGCTTTGACGCATCTGCACGAGTAGCTAGTTTACCTTCAACTGCCGCCTTTGAAAGGAGACCAGCATCGCTTACGAGATTATTAACAGCATCAACACATTGGTTCAGATTGTTCTTAATAAGGTTGAAATCGCCGTTATAGTTGTCAGTGATCTTAGCCGGAATGTTTCCTTTTGATATCTTGTCAACATATTCTGCAGCGACATTAAGTGGTCCAATGACAGCGTCAAGAGTATCATTTACACCCTGAACAATTTTCCTGTAATCACCATAATGTCTAGAAGCATCTGCACGGGTAGCAAGCTTTCCTTCAACCGCAGCCTTAGAGAGCAGACCGGCATCGCTTACAAGGTTATTCACGGCATCAACACACTGGTTAAGATTGTTTTTGATAAGATTGAAATCACCATTGTATGAATCTGTAATCTTTGGAGGAATGTTTCCTTTAGAAATTTTGTCAACATATTCTGCTGCAACATTAAGAGGTCCAATAACTGAGTCAAGGCAATCATTAACACCCTGAACAATTTTCTTATAATCACCTTCATGCTTTGAAGCATCTGCTCGTGTAGCAAGCTTTCCTTCGACTGCTGCTTTTGAAAGCATTGCGGCATCTGCAACTAACAGTTTAATTTTATCAACCATGAAGCGCATACTTGCCATCAACTGACCGACCTCGTCTTTACCGTCAAATTCAAGATCAACATTCATGTCACCCTTAGCAATCTGATCAGCGCCTTTAATGCAGCGGGCAACAGGTCCGGTTATGCTCTTTGTAATTAGGACTGCAGCACCAATTGCAATAAGCACTATTATAATTGCAATTATAGCAAGCATTGTTGTTGAGCTTGCTGCCAATTCCAGCACCTTTTCACCATCTTTGTTTGCAAGGTCAGTCTGAAATTCAATTAATTTGTTTATTGCTGCTAAGTACTCGTTAAAATCTGTACGCATATCGCCCATGCAAAGCAGACTGGCATTATCATAATCACCTGCAGCAGCAAGTTTCTGAAATTTAGCAAGGCCGTCTCCGTATGTTTTCCTTTTTTCAGCAACGACAGATAATACTTTTTTACCTTCTTCGCTCTTTATTGTTTCTTCCAAGGTATCCATTTTGGCAGTGATTGCTGAAGAGGCCTCTGTAATTCTTTCCGATTCTTTTTCTGTATCTTTCGGTGTACGCAGAATGACAATATTTCTTGTTGCTCTTGCAACTGTATTAACATGATCAACAATGTCATTAGCCATTCTGGTTTTAACCATTCTGTCTTTAACAACTGTTTCCGACCCTTCTTTTAATGAAGATATTCGACTCATCGCAAATAAGACCAGGACTACTGCCAGAACTATTACGACACCGAAACCAACGCCAAGTCTCATTCCTAATTTTAGATTTTTAAACATATTTTATTCCTTTTATTTATTTACCTTACTAACCGCAACAATTTCCTTATCCGTCAACACTCTGTCAATATCGAGCAGAATGATAACGCGCCCTTTTGCCTTTGCCATACCCAAAATGAATTGAGTATCTAACTGGCTTCCGAATTCGGGAGTATCCTCAATATCAGAACCCTGAATATCAAGTACTTCCGAAACAGCATCAACAAGAATACCCATTTCAAGGGCTTCTGTTGCGCGACGTGCTTCGACAACGATAATACAGGTTTCGGCGGTGGTATCGATTTTTTCCATGCCGAACTTGATTCTCGTTTCTATCACGGGAATAACCTTACCTCTAAGGTTAATTACCCCTTTAACGAAATTTGGTGTTCTGGGAATATGGGTGATATCCATAAGTCCGATAATTTCGCGGACTTTAAGAATTTCAAGACCATACTCTTCCTCTCCGAGCCTGAAAGTGAGGTATTTACCCCCTCTTTTTGCCCCTTCGCCTTTGCGGGACACCACCGCTTCGGCTGTTTCAGTTAGTGCCATCTGACCTCCTGTTATTTAATGGTTCCATTTCCTGCTCCATATCTCCAGCCTTTTCCACAGCCAAATCAACCAGACCTTTTACGTCAAGGATCAACCCAACTCTTCCATCGCCTAGAATTGATGCACCGGAGATACCTTTAGTCTGGCGGAATTCGCCTTTCAAGCTCTTTATTACAACCTGTTGCTGGCCTAAAATTTCATCGACCATAATTCCATATGATTTTCCAGCGTGTTCAACAATCATTACGATGGCTTCCCACGGATGAGCTTTGCGTGCATTTTCGTTAAAGATATCGTGGAGTCTGATAAGCTGGATAAGGTTGCCGCGAACATTTATTACCTCTCCCCTGCCCTGAATTGTTGCTACATCTTTTTTAGCAGGCTGAATTGACTCTTTGATTGCAATAATTGGCATAAGATAGCGTTCTTCACCAGACTGCAGAATCATGCCATCGAGTATAGCCATTGTTAATGGCAGGCGGATTGTAAACTTGCTGCCTTTTCCTTTTTCGGAAGATATGCTTACCATCCCGCCAAGTTTTTCGATATTTTTGCGGACTACATCCATGCCTACGCCGCGGCCGGAAACATCTGTAATTTTTTCTGCTGTTGAAAAGCCTGGTTCGAAGATTAGCTGAAAGAGTTCATGGTCAGAAATAACGGTATCTTCTTTTATAAGTTTTCTTTCAATACCTTTTTTCCGAATTGCATTACAATCAAGACCTTTACCGTCGTCAACTACTTCAATAATGATATTGCCGCCCTGATGATATGCGTTCAGTGATACATGGCCTGTTTCGGTTTTGCCTTTTGCTATTCGATCGGATGGCTGTTCAATACCATGGTCGACACTGTTACGGATCATATGAACAAGGGGATCGTTAATCTGCTCAACTACATTTTTATCAAGTTCAGTTTCGCCGCCGGTAATTGCAAGCTCAACTTTCTTACCTGATTTTACTGCCAAATCTCTTACCAGACGACCCATTTTCTGGAAAGTGGCCTTTATGGGGACCATTCGAAGCGACATGGCAACAAACTGAATATCACGGACAATTTTTGACAGATGGCTGACATTCTTACTTAAGACGGGATCTCGGCCTGTGGTAATAAGTGCATGCTGCGCTATGAGTGTCTGCGATATGACAAGTTCTCCGACCATATCGATCATATTATCAAGTTTATCGATACTTACCTTAACAGCACCGCTATCCTGTTTTAAAGATGACTGGTCAATCTGTTTACGTAAAGCTTCTGAAACCTCTTTAGCAGTAACTTTATCATCTTCGAGGAGAATTTCTCCGAGTTTTCTTTCTCCACCCTCCTCTTCCTGCTTTTCGAGGGCTTTATAAAGATCTTCCTGGCTGACCAATTTCTCTTCGAGAAGTATTTGTCCAAGTTTCTTTTCAGGTTTTACAGTAACGGATGCTCCGGCTGCATCTCCGGCAAGTTTATTTTGTGTAGTTTCAGTAATTTTAAAAATAAAAGCTTCTACGGGTGGATATTGAAAGCCGTCAACAGATTTTCCTGCCAATTGCATTTCAACATGTGTAAGAAGTTTACGCAGAACGTCCAGTATTTCAAACACTAAATCGATGCACTCGCGATCCATTACAAGCCGGTTATTGCGTGCATGGTCGAGAAGTGTTTCGGAGTCGTGAGCAATGTGATTTATGTGTGTAAGAGCAAGAAAACCGGAGACTCCCTTTATTGTATGCAAAGGACGAAAGATATCATCGAGAATGACATATTCAGACGGATTTGTTTCCAGTTCAAGCACCTTCGCTTCAATATTCTCAAGATGGTCTCTTGACTCTGTAATAAAATCCTTATAGATGCTTACATCTTCTATTTCTGCTAAATTAAGCACTTCCGGTTTTGTTTTAAGTTCAGCTATTTTAGTTTCTGCTTGATTTGGAGTAGCTTTTAGAGATGCAATGCTGTTTTTGAGTTCTTCAAGTGTTTCGTTTTCTCTGGTAAAGCGCCTTGTTGTTGCAGCTTCAGGTGAAGCGGCGCAAAGTTCAAAGGTTTTCTTTACAATATCGACAATGGAAAGCAGAAGATCTGTATCGGCTGATTTGAGTTTAACAGGCTTTTCTCGCAGGAGAGAAAAGATTCCTTCGTAATGGTGCAGAAGTTCGGAGATACCTGGCAAGCCGGCAAAACCTGTTTCGCCTTTTAGTGTGTGAACTGCTCTGAAAATTGAATTAAGGAGCTCTTTATCGGAATACTTCTTTTCAAGACTTATAAGATCATTTTCTAAATCCTCGATAAGACCTATTGAGGAGGCTGCATATTCACGCAGTTCCTTAAGATCGCCCTGCCCTTTTGCTGCATTTGCAGATTGCGGTTCGCCATCTGTAATCGATTCCAGATTTGCTATTGCTTCGGAAATTTTGGCTATTCCATCCTTCTTATTTTTATAATCGCCCATAACAAAAGCTTCGAGAGCGTCCGTAAGTGCTTTAACTGCCTTTTTATTTTTTTTGCCTTCTTCTGACTTTGCTAATTCTTCTGACATCGAGAGCAGATTTCCTACCGTGGCAAGATCATTAAGATTTGCCATGCCAAGCCCAAGTGAGATATCCTTTACTTTTTGTTCAAATTGGGTCATACAGAGAGCCATCCTTCCGAAAGCGCGCTTTTGAAGTCATTTTCTGAATCAAATACTCTCATAACTCTGCTAAGGTTGAGTTCATCAATTTTTTGCCTGATACGCAAATCGCCGGTAATCAATGAAAGCTGACCTTTAGCCTCTGTAAGTCGTTTCCACAGATAGACTATAACGCCCATTCCATAACTGCTGAAATATCCGCTTGATGTAAGATTTACAATTACCTTTCTTGCCCCTTTATCGACATTATCTTCGGCAATTGCACGGAGCATTGTTGCCGTATCTTCTGTAAGCTCACCCACAATATCAAGTATCAGCCAAGAAGGTTCAATTTTACGGACTGCAACGCCGCGATTAACTGCACCTATTCTGGATTCCCCTAAATTAACAGGATTTCGTGCTTTTTCTACTTTTGCGATATACTCTGCAATTTTACCTCTTGCTTCATCTTCACGAATTACAACTGTTTCCACGCGACGAATTAGGTCTGAAAGTTTAAATGGTTTATCGAGATAATCACGGCACCCTCTTCGAAGGAGTTCGATAAGAAGTTCTTTATCGCCATAACCGGTTAGAACAAGTACCGGGGCAAATATACCCCGTTTTTCGAGGTTTTCGATAAGCTCTATGCCATTCATTACCGGCATTTTGATGTCGCTGATAAGTAAATCGATGTGTTTACCTTCGCTGTACATTGTGTTTACAATCTTCAGAGCCATGCTGCCGTCTGACGTTCCTGTAACATTGTAACCTTCGCTTTCAAGAGCCTCAACAAGAATATTACGAATCCCCTCCTCATCTTCGGCTACTACAATTCTTCTTTTTATTACTTCTGACATTAGAGTCCTCCCGACTTGAGGATAATATCCTTGAGATCACGAAAATCTACAGGCATAATCAGAGAGCAAAGCGGCGCAACACGAATAGATTTTTTCTGCAGCTCTTCGGAATCTGTGTCCAGCAGGATAACAATTGTAAGATCTGAATAACGTTCACGGAAGCTTACCGCAATGTCAAAACCGGCACCATTGTCAAACTGCCCATTTATTATAAGTAATGAAGGCTGATTGCTTAATGCACCTATAAGTTCACCGGCGTTACTGAATGTTCGAACTCCGGAACTTCCACCATTGAGATAGTGGAGAAATGATTGAACAAAGCTTAGATTATTATCGGCAAGAAATACCGGCCTTTTTGGGATGTCGTTGTTTTGTTGCATACGTAAACGTATTGCAACTTTTGATCCAAATTGTCAGTATGCAAGAATGTGTTGATTATGACGGATTTACAAAGGCTAGTTTATCGATTAAATACAAACAAAAACATTAACCGTTGCTAGAACGCAACGAACGTACAACTAATTGATTTAAAACATTATACAAAAATAGTTCATTATGTTGAATTTTAAAACAAGCATTTAACAGGGGCTAACACCTTGATTAATATAACTTAATCTTGATGTAGCATATACGCAACATAATTGACAAAAACTACTCTTCAGTGAATGTTCCA
>JAEUSG010000527.1 GCA_016788315.1 Fibrobacterota bacterium
AGGTTGCAATCTCTATTTACACTCTTTCTGGAAAATTGATCAAAACGTTTAATGGTGTTTCGAACAAAGGACGCCTTGATGTTAACTGGGAGGGAGATAATAATGCCGGTGTTAAAGTCGGCTCAGGTATCTATCTTGTCAGAATGAAAGCTGGTCAACTCGAAAAGAACATGAAAGTCGTTCTTTCCAAGTAGCTGATTATAGATAATTAGAGTCCGTAAGTATCCTGGAGCTGTTTATTCAGTTCCAGGATTATTTTTTTGAGGTTCGAGCCTACAATAGTTCTGCTGAATGAAGGATGCTGAATGTCAAAGGGTAGGGTGGTAATATCCTTCCAGCTGTTTCCTGCTGATTCATGTATCTGGTCTGAAATAGTTCGTCGCATATCTGCAAGTATACGACCACTTTTTGGTTCAAGTAACAGATAGCCAATCTCAGCTGTAAAAACAATATATCCCTTTTCAGGCTCCGTGGCTCCCTTTGATTCTCTGCGAAGGTCGAAAGAGTGAATAACTCCTTGTACAATGCCACCTGCTTTGTTAAGCAAAGAGTCGGGAAGCGTAGAGTCATTACCGTTAAATAGAATAGCAGGCAGTCCACCGGATTTAAAAAGGTCGTAACCAGCTTTTGTAAGAGCTGGAGGAGTATCCCATACTCCCATGTAACCGGAATTATCTCTGAATCTGCAGAAAACCAGATCGCCTTCAAGCTTTAATGTTAATATTGCTCTTTGCCGTTCGCTTGATTTTGAGGTTCTTTCAATCTCTTTCTGGATGTAGCTCCGTTCTAAGAGGTTTACCCATTCAAGATCCTTTAAAAACAGTGATGCATCTATTACTGTGGGCTGAGGTAGAGCTTTACCCATGTCTACATAAATCTGATTATTGCCTTTTAGAGTTAATGCCTTTCTGTCGGATGTTGAGCGTACTACCGGATTACCACCGATTACCCAGATGCCTGTTGAGCCAGATAATGTGTCAACGGTCAGGGATGCGGAAACAGCTAAACGGCATTCAAGCGAACCGGTTATTGTTTGAATTATATAGATTGTTTCCTTGTCTGCATCATCAGGAGTACTTATAAAACAGCTTCCTGAATACAAATTAATTGAGACGGTATTAATAAGTCTGCCGGTTTTTATTTCAACACGTATACGCGATCTTTCACTCAGCAGAATAGTTGCATTTGAAGCTGTTTTCAGTAGAGCTGAAACGCCGTTTCCTGTCCTGAGCTGGTCACCATTATAGATAACCGTAGAAGTATCTGCAAAAACGAATTTTACAGACTTTGCGGGGGCGTATTCCAGTGCGCCAATCTTTTTTCGTATTGTGACAGCACGATCTGGAGGAGTGTAGGCAAATGAAGTAACAGCTAGAGCAAAAATAAATGCTAATATCAGTTGGTGATTCATTATTTGTAAGACTCCCTGTTAACTGCGAACGAGTGCGTCTTTAATAATATGTTGTTTTTGTACATCAGGTCAATAGACCAGTTGCCAGTATCATTACGTTGAACAGACATGGTTGAGGAAAAAACGGAATCTGATGGATTAAGCCAGAGTGTATCAGTATACATTATTGTGTTGCTCTTATACCAAACGGCGAACAGGCGGAAATCCGCGGTGCCGGTTTTCGAAAAAGCACCGGAACAGGTAAGAACAAGTGTTTTTCTGTCGGGTGTAAAAGAGAATGTTTTGGCTGCTATTGTTGTGTCAGAGGGGCAGCAGTCAGCTTTAATAGCGGAGTTAAAGGCGGTGAATCCATATTTTTCATAAGTGGATAGCTCCTGTGATGCTTTGTCAAAGGAGAGAGTGCGGCTCTTTCGAGTTATGGTGTTTATTGTCATACCAAGAACAAGAAAGAGCAGCAGAAAAACCGGCCATGGCCGAAGTTTTTTATTCCGGAACACTCTCACCTGCAATCAGATCTGCCCACTCTTCGCGCTTTCTAATTACAGAGACCTTATTGCCGTGTACCAAAAGTTCACAAGGTCTGCGGCGGGTGTTGTAATTTGATGCCATTGTGAATCCGTACGCACCTGCACTCATAAAAGAAAGGTATTCACCATGCAACGGTTCTGCAATTTCACGATCCTTTGCAAAGCAGTCGGACGATTCGCAGATCGGTCCTACAACATCTGCCTTGAGATTAGAACGTGATTCATTCTTAACAACTGGAAGAATTCCATGATAGCTTCCGTAGAACGCCGGTCTTATAAGATCATTCATTCCAGCATCAACGATTACGAAATTCTTATAGCCGGTCTTCTTTACATAAGTGACTTTTGATACCATAATTCCTGAATTACCAGCTATGAAACGTCCTGGTTCAAGAATACATTCAAGACCGCTTTTCTTGATAAGTGGCACCGTTACCTCAGCCAGTTCTGCGGGAAGAAATGGCTTTTCATCGTTATACACAATAGCAATACCGCCGCCTATATCGAGTGTCTTTAGAGGAATGCCATTCTTTCTAAGCTCATCAATAATGGGCAAAAGGCGGTTTATACCGGCAACATATGGTTCAGTTGTATAAATGGGAGAGCCTAAGTGAACATCAATACCCGAAACAATCAGCCCCGGCAGTTTTGCCGCTGCCATGTACATTTCAACAGCCTTTTCGTAAGGTATACCGAACTTGTTTTCCTTCTTGCCGGTAGTTGTCTTTTCGTGGGTCTTGGCATCAACATCGGGATTAACTCTGAAACTGACATTGGCCGATGCCTTCTTTGAAACCGCAACACGTGAAATGGCTGCCATCTCCTCCATAGATTCTGCGTTGAAGAGCTTGATATTGTTATCGATTGCGTAGGCAATCTCTTCATCGCTCTTTCCTACACCTGCAAAAACAATCTTCTGAGGCGAGATGCCGGCCTTCAGGCAGCGATAAAGTTCTCCACCTGATACAATGTCAGCACCAGCCCCGGCTTGCTTCACAACACTTAATAGACCGATGTTTGAATTTGACTTGACCGAGAAGGCTATCAGAGGTGAAACTTCCTTAAAGGCAGTTGCAACAGACTTTATCTGTCCTTCAATAGCTGCTCTGCTGTAAATATAAAGCGGTGTTCCGTACTTGTCTGCCAGCTCATTTACTGAAACATTTTCGCAGTAAAGAGAGTTCGAGTTGTATGTAAATTCATTCATATTAGTTATTCTCCATAAAATTAAAATAAAAAACCCTGTCCCTTTTAAAAAAGGACAGGGCGGTTAAGCTCTTTTCGTTTAAGGAACGATTATCCTTTTTTACTTGGCAGCTTTTAGCGCGATAGCCGCTTTTTTCTGCGCTCTAGCTTTAAGCCTTGATGCTTTATTTTTATGGATGATGCCTTTGCGTGCAGCGCGATCGGCAGTTGATGCCAGATTCTTAGCTGCCTGTGCAACTTTTTCACCTTCAGAGGTCAGGATGATTCTCTGAATTGTTCGAAGAGCTGTACGCTTTGATTTGTTGCGAATACGGCTCTTCTCGCTTGTCTTGATTCTCTTAATAGCTGATCTGTGATGTGCCACAACGGCTCCTTGCTTGAAATATTAAACGTTACTGTTAATTCACTTTTTTTACGGATGGTAAAGATAGTTTTTGAAGGGGCTTACAGTCAAACTGTTATTTAATTTAAGGCTGCTTTAAGCGCGTCAGATGGATTGTCGCACACAGAAATCAGGTCGTTAAGCCCTAAAACGCTCAGAAAATCCCTAATAAGCTCGTTCGGCTGAGAGAATATCAGTTTGCCGTTTTTGGTTAACAGCAGCCTGTTAAATTTAACAAAGCGTCCAATGCTCAGGCTATCGATAAAACTTAAATTTTCCAGATTAAAAATGAATTTTGTTTTTCCATTTTTAATTTTTTCAAAAAGGACTGTTTCAAACTTCTGAAGCATTGCGGCGTCCTCAAGAACACCGCTTATATCCGCAATAACAACTTCCTGCTGTTCGCGGAACTCAAAAGAGAAACCGCTGGTTGCATTTTGATCCATTGGATGAGGTGTCGGGTGATTGTGCTCGGTCGCAAACTCGTTCTCGTCCTTGTATATAGGCAGAACAGCATCAAGCCGGGAAGCTGATACAAACTTCTTAAGCTCTTCATCAATGTTGACAAGAACAAGATTCCGTCCAATCTCTTTTGCGAGCTTGTGGTTCTTCATTAGAATGCGCAGAGTGAAACTCGAAAGGTAACTGACATTACGAAGATCTATAACAATATCATATTTGTTAAGATTTATTGCGTTGCGTAGGATCTTCTCCAGTTCATCGTCGTAATCGTCCAGGAGATCTTCCGGCAATTCTGCGTAAAAATAGGCGCCCTTTTTATATGTTTTCATGTGTAGTTAATATAAATCGTTACAGGGCGCCTGTTCTAAATTATTTCTTTTCGCTGTTTTCTTTTATCTTGAGTCCGACAAAAAGAGTGCTTTTGCCCCTCTTTATGAACAGGAGCAATGTCTGGTCCGCTTTTACCCCTTTTATCGCCTGCTTGTAGTCTGCTATGGAAGTAATCTCTTTGCCGTCGACTTTCTGGATTATATCCCCTTCCTGAATTCCTGCAGAAGAGGCAGAGCTTTTCATTTTTACTGAAACAACAAGAGCTCCCTTTTCTTTGCTGTCAACATCATATTTCT
>JAEUSG010000530.1 GCA_016788315.1 Fibrobacterota bacterium
CGGAATGATACAGTCAAAAAGTGAAGGAAGAAAGCTGATCGCACAAAGCGGTCTTACAGTAAACGGAGAAAACGTTAAAACGCATGACATGCCGATTACCGCTTCACTGGCAGACAGCAAAGGAATCATCGCCCTTAAGAAGGGTAAAAAATCCCACTACCATGTAAAAATATCATAAGAGGAGCAATACTTTTTTTTGGAGGAGTACAGCAAATGCAGGAACAGTATCAGTTTGTCAGACTAGTTGGCGAAGAGAGACGTACAGGCCCCACACTGAAAAGCGTTTCGCGCCATTTTCAGAACGATAAAGAGTGTTTTATGTTCGTGAGTCCCCACGATGATGATGCAGCTCTTGGCGCTGGGCTTTTTATCCAGCACACTCGGGAAGAGGGAATCCCCGTTTACATTCTTATAGTTACTGACGGCAGCCAGGGATATTGTAAAGCCGAACAGCGCGGTACTATCGTCGAGACAAGAAAAGCTGAGACTTATAGGAGCTACGAAAAGCTTGGCATACCATCAGAATATGTTATGCAGCTTGCCTTCCCAGATAACGGCTTGACTACATACCTCGGAAGAAGAACGGTCAGAGACTACGATGCCACAAACTTGTGCTACCAGGGATTTACAGGCCTGCAAAATGCCTTTACCCTTGCTCTGCGTGAAATCAGACCTACACAATGTTTTATTCCTACTCCAAACGATCTGCATCCTGACCACAAAATCACCTATAATGAATTCATGATCAGCGTATTTCACGCCACAGGTGGAATCTGGCCGGAACTTGGAAAGCCTCTCGACAAACTTCCATACCTGCATGAGTATGCTGTCTATTGCGATTTTTCTTCCGCTCCGAACGTTCGTATTAAAGCACCGGAATCGGCATTCGAAAAGAAACTTCAATCCATACTTGAATACAAATCGCAGGAACAAATACAGTCACTTGTTGACGCAGTGCGTGCAACCGGACCATGGGAATTTCTTAAGAATGTAGAATTCAATCTCTACAGCCCAATGAGACATAAACAGCGTTTTGAAGAACAGATGCATATCAACGTTCTTCACATACCGAAGTAAGAAAGATGCTAGACGCGGACTTTCACTCTCATACTCTTTTCAGCGGTTGCGGCATCCATACTGTTATTGAGATGCTCTCAGCAGCAAGAGAGAAGGGGGTGAAGGCACTCGCTATAACGGATCACGGAAAACTTGTCGGTGGCAAAGCCAACAATGTCTTTTTCGAAAGAATGGATAATCCCGTAAACGGTATACGCCTTCTGAAAGGTATTGAAGCCAATCTGGACGGTAGTGGCGGAACCGACACACCGCAATCAGTTCTAAAATTCATGGACATCGTGCTTTTAGGTATACACGATAACATTCCTAAAAATCTTGGAGCTGAATATTACACTAAACTTCTAATTGACACTATTAAAAAAGCACCATACGTAGATCTTGTATCCCATCCGAACAATGCAGGGATGTTTCCTCTGAACCACCTTGACTTATGTAAAGCTGCTATCGATTACAATTTTGCTATAGAATTAAATAACTCTAAAATTAAATACAGCAGAACCGACACTGCTGATACAATGGCAATGCTCGAGGCATGCGTTAAAACAGGTTGCATGACCATTATTGCATCGGACGCGCACTGCATAACAGAAATCGGTGAAGACAGACACATTCGGACACTGCTCAACTCTATCTCCTTCCCGGAACATCAGATTGTTAATTCAACTTATGATAAAGCAATTGAGTTCATCGACATGCGGAAGAAGAACAAGAGATGAATGACGAAAGAATAATCTTAGTTGTCATACCCGCTCAGGGCGGTTCAAGAGCTCTGGGCGAGAATGTAATAACTGCACTAAAAAAGAACGGCCATGATGTTACCGTTTTTGATATTAACACAGAAAAAGCGATCTTTGCAAAAAATACAAATGACAAAAATAGAATTCTGGGTATGGTCAACAGTTCCCTATTATCAAAAGCCGAATCCATCAAACCAGATCTTCTTCTCGTTATTGCTCTCGCTCCGATATTCCCAGATACTCTGGACTGCATAAGGAAAAGTGGTATAAAAACCGCCCATTATTTCTGTGAAGATTTACGGGCCGAAGAACATTGGCAGCCGATAATAAAAGCATATGACCATTTCTTCATTATTCAGAAAGAGCCATGGCTCACCATATGCCGCGAACAGAATCGTTTAACATATTACCTGCCCAATGGAGCGCCGGTAGAACTAATGCCAGCCACAGCGGCAGAAAAAAAGTATGACCTGGTTTTTGCCGGAGCTCCCTACGAAAACAGAATACACTTCTTTGAAAAGCTTCTAGCATCCAACCTCGATTTTAGAATTTTCGGATGGGGCTGGAATCGGGTTCCGCTTTCAGAAGCTCTCAGAAAACGTGTTGTCGGCGGCGGTGAATGGCTTAATTACAGCGATCTTTTTAATATTTACTCCGAAGCACGGATAGTTCTGAATCTTCACTCAACATTATCTGGAAACGAAATTGAACGCACAGGCGATTTTGTCAACCCCCGTTCCTTCGTTATACCGCTGGCGCATACTTTGCAATTATCAGATCGCCGTGAAGCATTGTTTGAATTCTTTACTGAAGGCATGGATATCGCCTGTTTTTCTTCGATGGAAGAACTCACGGAGAAAGCTGAATATTATCTAGCTCATCCTGACTCAACAGAACTTCTCGTAAATGAATCAAGAAACACAGTTCTTAAACGGCATCTACTCACCCACAGAATGAGCGATCTTATTAATGCTGTTTTTCAGACCAAAGTCGACAAAACTTTTAACGATCTATTTCTTGATGTAAAAAAAACGTTTAAAGAGGGCAAACTCATCAGTGACGAAGACATGCTGATCATGCTGGCAGAGGATGTTCGGACAAAATCATCAAGCTCGGAGAACGGCTAAGTATGGCACGTATACTGGTTATGCTGCCGAATAACCCGGGGGATGTCCTGATGGTTACTCCGGCGCTGAGAAGACTCAAAAAAATGGGACATGAAGTCCATTTTCTGACTGATGCTGACTGTGTAGATCTTGTCCGTTTTAACCCAAACATCGATAAACTGCATATACTGAAAAGAAGAGAGATAAAAAAACAGCTTAATAGCAATGAGTGGCACCATGGATTTAATGAGCTGAAAAATTTTGCACAAGGACTCAAATCAGAGTCATTTGATAAAGTTGCCAACTGTTTTCAGGGCGACACAACAGCCATACTAGCCGGCTTTCTTAATGTTGATGACACTACCGGGCAAATACTTCTGAGAAACGGCGCACTCCAGATAAAAGACAATCTGACACAGCTTCTTTATGCTATTCCTTTTGCACGCCGTTACGCTCCTGCGCATGCATCAGACTTCTACTCACTTATCTGCGGCGCCGAATCCGACGGCAGAGGGACAGAGCTCTTTCTTCCCCAATCAGCCATTGACTTTGCGAACAGCTTTTATGCAGAAAACTCTTTAATCCCTGAGAAGAGTGTTATCCTTCATCACGGATCCGCCCACAAAAAGAAGGAGTGGCCGCAAAGTAATTTCGCAGAACTCCTGAAACTTCTCAGTGCTCATGGCTATAAAGCAATACTTACAGGCACAAAAAAAGAGGAAGAGAGTGCAGAAGCAATTATCAGAATGTCCGGCACCAATGCACTGAATATTTGCGGCAAAACAGCTATGCTTGAAAGCGCAGCAATAATCGGAAAAGCAGCCCATCTTGTTTCAGGTGATACCTTTGCCATGCATCTTGCAGCCTCTCTTAACGTACCGCTAACTGCGCTTTTCGCTCCAACCTCTCCACTTGAGACCGGTCCCTACTGCGAAAAGGCAACTGTTATCTCTGCAGACTGCCGATGCTACGGAAGCTATGAAGGTTCCTGTTCTCTCAATAGATCCTGCATGGCTACAATTCCGGCAAAAGCGGTTTTTGACATTATTGTAAAAAGCAATCCGGAACTGCCTTCCTCATGTACTATTAGAAAAAGCCGGTTTGACCACCTTAACGGATTAATCGAATACACTAACGGTTATAATTCATCTGCCAGACAAGCGTTCTCTTATCTTGCATCAATTAATGACGGTAATCGATATACATGCTCATCACATGAAAAAGTAATGCTGACTCTCTTTAAAGAGACTCTTCAAAAGAACATAAGTGTTCTTTCAAGACTGAAAACTGCACGCGATAACGATCAAATTAAAACACTGGTTGCAGAAAATGTTCTGATTGAGAGAGAACTTAATCTCCATAATGGAGCAGGCGCCCTATTTGCCGCATGGCTGCGCCTTCAGAACAACAGCATAAATTCCAACAGCCTGCAGACTCTTGCCGGCGGATTTCTCAATAACGCAAGAGAGCTCTCTCTTATTCTGGAATCTATATTAAATTCCGTTTCAACTGTCAATGAAGATTCCAAATCCGAATCAAATAATACTATTCCTATCTTTAAATCAGCTAAAGAGGCGGCCGCTTCTGCACTTTCGCTTCAAGCTGATTTTGTTATCATAGCAGATAGCAATGTCATTCCCGGCTCGGGAGCGGTACAAACAATGGCTGACATGCTGCTGCATGAAAAGGAAACAGCGGGGTGCTGTGCAAAGATTCTTAACAGTGACGACAATATCCACCATGCAGGATACAGAATTTCAGGTGATGCTTCCTTAATTCCACACTGCGCCGGACTTCCAAGATTTTCCAGGCAGGCTGTTGAAACCGCTTTTATCGATTCTGCTGAGCCCCTTTTCATATTGCTGAAACGGGAAGTTCTACAAATGCTAACTAACAGTACATCACTGCGTGAATCATTACTCGGACTAAAACGACACAATCGCACACTTCTATACTGTCCAGACGCCGAAGTTTACTATAACAATTCGAGGCCATCATGAAAGCTGTTTTCGCCGGTATAATTACAACGCTGTTTTTCTTTTCCTGCGCAAAAAAAACTGAGGTTGAATTTTATCCTCTTAAAAAGAAGGATGTTCGCGAAACAGTGCTGGCAAACGGAAGGGTTGGCGGAAGCAGAATAATCTCTCTCTCAGCACAGAAGAGCGGAGTAATACTCAAAGTCAAATCAGGAGATGGTGCATTTGTAAAGCGTGGGGACACGATAGCTATTCTGGACAACAAGAATGAATTCAATCAGGTTTCCCAAGCAAAAACTTCTGTCGAAATAGCCAGAATAAATCTTGCCAAAAGTCTATCTTCTGATGCTGCAAAAGCGCACGAAGATCTGAAACAGGCTGAAGCACGTGAAGAGTTATCAAAACGTGAGTGGGAAAGGGCTGATGCTCTGCATAATCAGGGAGCCCTGTCTAAAGCTGACCTCGACCGTGCTCAACAGAACTACATTCTTGCTGCATCAACCAAAAGAAGTGCTGAAACAAGACTGAAAGAGCTTGAAGGTCCTGAGCAGCAGCTTCTTCAGGCTAGACTGGATCAGGCAAAAGCGCAGCTTGAATCAGCAGTTATTGACCTATCTAAAACAATTCTAAGGGCACCTGACAAGGGGCAGATTGTCAGGCTGACAGTACAGCCGGGTAACTCAGTATCTGCATCCGCGCCAATTTGCGAATTTTTGGCCTCTGACACAGCAACTTATGTAGAACTGCTTGTTGATGAGGATGCCGCCCGCTCTATCAGGACAGGTCAGCTGGCTTTTGTATCTGCACTATCAGATACAGGCTCTCCAAAAGATGCTGTTGTAAAATCTATCATCCCTTTAATTGACGCATCAAGAGGAACGATAACCGTTCAACTCACCGTAACTGGTTCGCAGAGTGATTTCCTTCCTGACCAGGCAGTTTCTGCACAGATAATTGTCAAAACATACCCGGCAACGGTGGCTGCTCCTCAGCGTTTTATTAAAAACGAAAACGGAACTCTTTCAGTTTTTGTTCTGAATAAAAATCGTTCCATACTAAAGACAATAAAAGCAGAACCACTAGGTGGAGGTCTTTTACGGATTGATTCGGGTGCTGCAGATAATGACACTCTCCTTTTCGCACCTCTCCTTAAGAACAACTCAAGCGTAACATTAAAAGGATTTTAACAAGGAATGCTTTTTTCACTAGGAGTTGCCTTACGCTTTTTGCGCGAAGGAAGGATGCAGACCCTTCTGATACTCGTCGCTATTGCTGTAGGCATCTCTGTACAGGTCTTTTTAAGTTCACTGATTACGGGACTCCAAAAAGATCTTATCAGCAAAACTGTCGGTTCCTCTCCTCATCTTACTGTCTCCCCACAGGATCGTAAACCGATACTTCTCCTTACAGATTCAACATCGACAATTGTCAGAATAGCCTCTTCTGACGACAGAAAGAACCTCATTAATTCACCGGAGCCACTAATAAGAAGTCTTCGTGAATCGGGACTCTTTTCTGCCGTTTCACCTGTTGCCGAAGGAGCAGGTTTTGCAATACGCGGGGCTAAAAACATGCCTATCGTTATTCGTGGAGTTGACATTACACTTGCTGATTCCGTCTATTTCATATCATCTAAAATGGTTAGTGGAACTACACGTATTTCTGCATCTACAGTATTGATAGGTAAAGAGCTTGCTTCAGAATTACGGCTGAAAGTAGGCGACAACATCAGACTATCTTCTTCGGAAGGAAGAAATGATCTATTTACAATAAGCGGCATCTTTGACCTTGAAGCTAAAGCGATAAATTCTGCCTGGGTCTTTCTTACAGAACGGAGAGCGCAATCTTTGCTTAACATACCTGGAAGCATTACCTCAATCGAAATGAAGGTACCATCGGTATTTGAAGCACAGCCTATTAAGGAGGCCTTTGCATCTGCATATCCTGAATATGAGTGGGTCAGCTGGCAGGAAAACAACAGAAGTCTCCTAGCAGGCCTTAAAAGCCAAAGCGGTTCAAGCCTTCTGATTCAGGTTCTTGTAATTCTTGCCGTTACTCTTGGCATAAGCAGTGTTCTTGCAGTATCGGCAATACAAAAAGCTAGACAGATCGGCATTTTAAAAGCGATGGGGGCAGATAACAAAAGAGTCAGCTTTATCTTTCTCCTAATGGGTCTCTTTCTAGGACTTGGCGGTTCTGTACTCGGTTGCGCAGGCGGATACCTGCTCATAGTTGGATTCCTGAAAGGAACAGCCGCTGCAACAGGTCAACCGCTTTTCCCGTTGACTGTATCACCATCACTGTTTCTGCTGTCCGGCGGAATTGCAACCGCAGCCGGAATGATAGCTGCTTTTATACCGGCAAGACGATCAGCATCTCTTAACCCTATTGAGGTAATTAGAAATGGCTGATTCACTAATTGTAAAAGATCTGGTTAAATCTTATGGATCGGGCGACACAAAAGCCACCGTTCTCAAAGGTGTCAGCTTTACACTCCATGAAGGTGAGATGACCGCTATTATAGGTCAATCAGGTTCCGGTAAATCAACACTTCTTAATCTATTAGGAGTTTTGGACAGGCCGGATGATGGCACAGTAATTTTCCGAGGGAAAAACCTCTTTGATCTGAGCGAGAAGGGCCTTGCAGAATTCCGCAATTCCAATCTGGGTTTTGTTTTTCAGTTTCACCACCTCCTGCCTGAATTCACCGCAATTGAAAATGTGCTTATCCCCTATCGGCTGCTGCATGGCCAAGAGAATGCTACAGCAAAAGCAAGGGCAATGCAGCTTCTAGAAGAGGTTGGCGTAAAAGAGAGAGCATTCAACAAGTCAGCCAATCTTTCCGGTGGACAGCAGCAGCGTGTCGCTATCGCCCGTGCGCTCATGAACTCTCCATCAATAATCCTGGCTGATGAACCTACCGGTAACCTCGACTCCGACTCAGGCACACAGGTACTTAATCTGCTTCGCAGAATCAACCGTGAACAGGGTTCATCTTTCATAATCGTTACTCACGACCGTCATATAGCATCACAATGCGACAGAGTTATAGAAATTGCGGACGGTAAAATCATTTCCGACATCACGGTTAAAGATCGTCCTCCTGAAGAAGCATGGAACACTCTTGCACCTTGCTTTTGCCGTTTAAGACAACAGCAAGAGAGAAATTGATGCCATAATAGAGCATTTGCTATATTCACTACATAATAATCTTAAACAAAACGTAACAGGATAGGGAATTTACCATGATCGACACCGTAACAAGCCTTAAGAAGGGCATGCTCATTAAGTACAACAATGGACTATATGTAGTTTTTACATGCCGTCACAATTTTACTGCAAGAGGCAGCGGTTCTGTTATTGTAAAATTAAAGAACCTAGAAACCGGGATTAATGCTGAAGTAAAATTCCGCTCAGATGAAAAGTATGAAGAGGTCGAACTTGATGAAATTCCTATGGAATACCTCTATCAGGATGGCGACATGTACTGCTTCATGAATAATACAACATATGAGCAGATACTGGTT
>JAEUSG010000557.1 GCA_016788315.1 Fibrobacterota bacterium
TGAAATAGATGCCACAGACTCAGATGGCTCTATTACAAAATACGAATGGTGGATTACAAAGAAGTACAATAGCGGCAGAAATGAGCCGGATACCGTAACGACAGTACCTGTCCTGGAAACTGCAACCGGCGTGTACACTAACTACATACGGGTTGAAGTTGTCGATAATTACATGGCTCGAAACGTTATCATGGGTGTTGGCCTACACCCCGCAGTAGTTGCATCTGAAGTCTCTATTCCAAAAGCTAGAGCTATGATGTCAATTTCACCTAACCCATTTACATCCAATACGACACTAAATTTCTCAACCGAGAAAGATGGCAAAGTGTCTGTCTCTGTCTGGGATACAAGAGGTAGATTAGTCAGCAGACTTACACCGGAAGATCACAGCCTTAAAGCGGGAACACATACAGTAGCATGGAATGGACGTGATGCAATGAGCAGAAAAGTAACTGCCGGCGTTTACTTCATGAAGGTATCAGCAGACGGCAAGAACTTTTGCAATAAAGTATTATTGTCCAGATAGTTATTCCTCTATTCCATGAGTCTTCATCTTGGAATAGATTGCTCTTCTTGTTATGCCAAGCAGTTCTGCTGCCCTCGTCTTATTACCTGAGGCGAGGGCGATTGCCTGTAGAATAAGATCCTTTTCAACAGCATCAAGAGAGAGTCCCGTTTCAGGCAACTTAAAAACTCTTGTGCCGGCCAGCATATCAACGCCATCAATTAGGTGTTGCGGCAGATGCTCTGTCTCAATCGTCATGTCTCCAGCTACCAGAACGGCTCGTTGAACTACATTCTCAAGCTCTCTGACATTGCCGGGCCATCCATATGCTACAAGCTTGTCAACGGCCTTTTTATCTATGCCTTTCCCGCCATGTTTCTTAATTAAATGGTCAACCAATTCCGGTATATCATCTGACCGTTCAGAAAGTTTCGGCAGGATGATTGGAAATACGTTAAGCCTATAGTACAAATCCTCACGGAAACTTGCGTCCTGCACTGCATCCTCAAGATTACGATGTGTAGCAGTAATTATTCTCGCTTTACATACTTTATCTGACTGCGCACCGACCGGTCTGAATGTTTTTTCCTGAAGAACACGCAGCAGCTTGGCCTGAAGATCCGGCGTGAGCTCTCCAATTTCATCAAGAAACAGTGTTCCCTCCGAAGCCTCTTCAAACAGACCCTGTCGCGATTTGTAAGCACCAGTGAAAGAGCCCTTTTCATGACCGAATAGTTCACTTTCAAGGAGATTGGCAGGAATGGCGCTGCAATTAATGGCGGTGAAACCTGTTCGCCCGCTCTCCTTATGAAGAGCACGCGCCACAAGCTCCTTGCCTGTACCGCTCTTACCGCGTATCAAAACGACGATATCCTTTGGACCGGCAAGTT
Organism: Fibrobacterota bacterium; assembly: GCA_016788315.1. Lineage (GTDB taxonomy): Bacteria > Fibrobacterota > OXYB2-FULL-49-7 > OXYB2-FULL-49-7 > JAEUSG01 > JAEUSG01. The sequence goes on from JAEUSG010000557.1 coordinate 1,396, forward strand.
TTATCTGTTTGAACACATCCTGCATCTTTTTTGATCTGCCGATAATATTTTCTACACTGAACTTTTCCTGTACTGCAATTTTCAAATCAGCATTTTCAACCTTAAGCTTTTTCCGTTCAATAGCCGTTTTGACCAGAATAAGCATCTCATCCATTTCAAATGGCTTAATTACATATTCCAATGCGCCCGATTTCATAGCATCAACACCGGTACCGGCATCTGCATGGGCTGTCATAATAATCACTTCAATGTCAGCATTATTTTTCTTAATTTGCTTCAATAGAGTTATACCGTCCATACCGGCCATTCTTACGTCGGTAATAACAACATCGGGGTTATCTCCCCTTGAAATAATTTCGAGAGCTTTTTCTGCAGACTCAACATCTGTGCAGTCATAACCCTCACCGGCTAGTGCTATCGCAAGAAGTGTTCTTATTCTTGCCTCATCATCAACAATTAATATTTTCGCCATGATTCCTCCGTCATTCTGATTGAAAATGATGCGCCCGATTCCAATGGATTAAGAACTATTTTCCACCCATGCTTAACACAAAGAGAAGAGACTATTGCAAGCCCAAGTCCTGTTCCGCTTCCTTTTGCAGTCACAAATGGTTCGAAAAGAGATTTACGGTATTTTGCAGGAACTCCCGGTCCGTTATCAACAAAGGTAAGTACACCCTCATTGTTTTGCGAGAAATCAACAGATATTCTGCCCCGTCCATTCATTGCATCGATACTGTTGTTGATAATATTAAGAGATATCTGGTAAAAGGCATCTTTATCTGCTTCAAGCTCAATCCTGCAGCTTTCGCTTATCACAAATTCAATTTCAGGCCATTTATTTCTCATTGGATCAGTTAATGTTGTTAAAGTTTCGTAAAGATCAAATTTCATTTTTGATAAAGGCTTATCTGCCGCCAGATTAAGGACTCTATCAATTGTTCTTGACAATCTCATAGTCTCAGAGCCGATGAAGTTCAGAACAGTATCTTTCTTTTCAGGATCTATTCGTTTTTGCAGAACATCAGCGGAAGATTTAATTATGGCAAGCGGGTTCTTCATCTCATGCGCAAGTTCTGAAGCAGTCTGACCAATATAGGAAAGCCGTTTCTGCTGTTCAGATCTTTTAAGAAGTTTCAGGTGTCGCCATATAAAGAGCATAATCAAAACAAAGAAAAGAGCCATCACACCCCAAAGCAGCGCAGTTGTAAACTTCAGTGTCTTACGTGTATCTCCCACAATTGTAAAGAACCGCCTGTTTGATTCGACTACAACACAAAGTTGCTCTCCACTACTTATAAACGGGTAATAAAAAGCTTGAAAAAATTCATCACCGATCTTTTTTATTCCTGTATGCTGTGCGATACCTGTTTTTATGGTACTCCTGAATATGTTTGAATCAACGTGCAAATCGTTAAAATCATCGTAATAGCCCAGCATAGATGAACTCGATGCGATCACCCTGCTCAACGTATCAATAATCGTCACACGCTCTACATCAAATAGAAGCGCCGCTTTTTTCAGCACACTGTCCTCAATACTGCCGGAGGCAAAATTAGCACAGGATGACATCATGTGTACTGCCTGCGATTCTGCGTGGCCAATAAGTTTCCTGCCAGTATAAAAGTTAAGACCGGAGATAAATATGACCGCAGTTACCATTATTGGAGTCAATATCAAAGAAATTGCACGAAATGACATTAAAACCTTCCCCTGATTTCTGCACTTACAAAAGCGTTTGTTAGTGTATGTGCTGCAATTTTTTCAGAATACTCATCTTTGGGCTTCAATGTGTCATACCAGCGCTTTTCAAAGTCTCCGCTAAGAGAGAAAGACATACCTTTATAAAACTCCCAGCCAATCGACAAAACAGTTCTAATGGCCTTGCTCTTCGCTTCGTTTGGATTTTGTTTGTCCGGCTTTTTACTTTCTGCATAACAATTAAAATCGGCGGTAAATATTTCCTTCGAAACCTCCAGCAATGTTCCCAATCTATATAGAGTATAGGGATCCTCAAGAGAATTGATTGTGTCATGCAAACTATATTTGCCAATTGTTGTCACTACCGGGAAATTGTTATTCCCCAGCGAAAATAAAATGCCGGCAAAACAGTTATTGACAAACTCCCACTTTCCAGTTGCAGACAGCATGATTTTCTTTCCATTAAGAGTATATTCATATTTTTTGGGGACACTGTCCAAAAACAAGGTATCATACGCAGGCAGATACAAAACGTTCCCTGAAAGTATATAATGGTCGCTCATGTGCGTATACTCTTTTTCGTAATTAAGACGTAAGTCTATTGTAAATTTTGCCGAAGCCGTAAGTGTGAAATAAAGTTCTCCGGATGCATAACTGTTACTTTCAATACTGCCATAAAAACCGGTGCTGAATTTCTTATGATAATAGTCAGCAGAAAAGAGCTGACGCCAAATAACAGTATCCAGCGAATCAAATTCTTCTCCATGACTCTTTGAATCCCTTTCAAGTGAATAATTACCCCAGAAATCACCATGAGTAGCTGAAAGAGCAGGCTTTAGAATAAGTCTATTGCTTGATACATATCCGTTTCTATTATATCGATATCTTTCAACTTCAAGCGCTGCGGCGGCTTTCGGTGTGAATTCTGTTCCGAATACAGAAAACGGGTATTTTAAATACATATCCAACGAACCATTTACAATATCAGACGAATCACCGCTTGCTTTATTAATGTAAAGAGTTCCCTTTTCGTACAAATCGAAACCAAGACGATCTTCGACAAATGAAGCGCCAAAACGGGTGTATTGTTGATAGGATATATTACCAATACGCAAACCAGCCTCAGCCCGTTTTATCCATTCAATGCCCGGTTCAATCTCAACACTTGCAGATAGATAGTATTCGTGTGACGGGTCGGATAAATAGCTGGAAGAGTCTGAGACAAGTGAATCCTTGAAATAATATTCTGCCGAATCAGACTCATCATACTTGAACCAGCTGAAACCGGATGCCACATCAAATGTAAACAGTTTACCTGGCTCTGATTGCTCCTTTACATTTTCAAGGCTGGTTGTTTCTAAAGTATCACCAAGAAAAGCGGTTGTCAAAGCCTCCCGCAAAATGGCAGTTGCATCTTCACACAACCCCTCGCTATTTAATGCTCTGGCCGCAATCAGATCTGAGGCAATATCACCAAAGCCGCTATCAGCATAACCAGCAGCCATACTCTCCAGCTGCAGGAATTCTTCCTTACAACCTTCGTCAGCAAAGAGTGAGGTGCTGGCAGCAAACATAAGGAGGCCGAATAGAATAATCTGCATAAAACAAAAATACATGTTTCCTCTCCCCGATTATAAGGAGAAGAAACATGCAGGCTGTTTTTAAGCTATCTATTTATTAATCTCTTTTTTCCTCTTTAACTATGACCTTGAAGGCAATATCCGTAGCTTTATCCAGCAATCGGAGACACTTTTGTGCATCTTGTGCCTTTGCAGCCTCTTTAGCCTCTTTCAGAAGCTCTTTAGCCACTGCAACTGCATTCTGACCGCGCTCACTGTCAGCAATATCAGAAGCCTTGTTTACAATTCTCTCTGTGCGGTTTATTTGAACAACAACTGCATGACGAAGTTCATCCTTAGGTCCTTCAGCAACATCAACAGCTTTTGCGATAAGTTTCATTCCTGCAACTAATCTGGCTGCCGCATTTTCATTTTTACCGTTCAGTGCAAGCTCTTTTGCCTGTTCAATCTGACTGCGTCCGCTTTCAAGGATTTTATCAGCTCTGTCATTATCTGCTGCACCTACAATAGCTTCTGCCTGTTCCAGTCTTGACTCTGCACGAGCAAGTTCAGCTTCAATGTTTCCTGCCTTCTGATGAACCTTAACCATTCCCTGAACAATTCGTCTTGCTTTGACGGATGAATTCAATGCAAGTCTTGCATTCTTATTTGTATACTGTTCCTTAGCCTGAGCCTGAAGCTCTTTTGCTTTTTCGATAAGCTGGACCGCTTTACCGTTATCTTTGCCGTCAAGTTCAGATTCGATACGTGCAATCATTCTGTTTGTATTTTCCCAGAATGTCACAGCACGTTCAACAAGCTCTTCAATATCATCTGCATCAAGGGCGCTCTTTATTGTATTCTCAAGAATTTCGCGAGCTTTGAGTGTCAAATCCATTGCAGCGCGGAACTCTTTTGCTGCAAACTTCTGTTTTGCATCTTCCTGTGTTTCGAAAGCCCGACGAAGTCCTGGAAAAGCTTCTTCACCTTTCTCTGTCTTTTTTACAATCAGCGCAGCACGTCCAATTGCTTTGTCTGTACGCTCAATCGCCTTTTGAACTTTTACAACATGAAGTCTCATCTCCTGCATAAAAGCTACAAGACGCTGCTCAACAATAACCAGCGCTTCAGAGAAGGCCAACATTTTAAGACCGATTGCATCTAGAACTGCATTAGCTCTGACATAATCAGTTGATCCAACTAATGCATCCAATTCGGACTTCAGTGATCTCATTTCTACAATAAAGTTTTCATAGCGTGCTTTTATCGGATCTACTTTATCCTGCGGCACGACTTTTAATCCCTCTTTAACCCGTTCAACTCTTTGACTGAGAAGATTCCATCTTTCAGTATTTCGCTGAATCCTCAACTGTAGCATTGCCTCCTGTTCTGTACCTCTATCAGCAAAAAGCGGAACAGCCTGGAGCAGCACGATAAGTGCTGCGGTAATTGTGATTATTGCCTTCTTCATTTGAACCTCCTGTTTATGTTTGTTTTCAGAAATCTATAAACAACAAACATGCCACCTTATATCTCCTTTAAAATCAAAATATTAACTCATACATACATGTTAAAAGCGTACTCTGTGGTATTATTGGGCGTACTGAACAGTACACAAAGGGTGTCGAATATATTATTTTAACCCTTCTACTTTTACCATTAACATAAGGTTCGCCAATAATATGAGATCATGCGGAATTAATATCGGTTCAAGCAGCGTCAAGGTTGTCGTTGTTGAAGATGGAAAGATTGTCTTTTCACAGTCAAAATCCCACGACGGCGATGTGAAATCCTCACTTTTTCAACTGCTTAAAAACGGCAATGTTTCAGTTGGAACCAAGTCGATTGTTACTGCAAATGACGGTCTTAAACAGTTCCGTTTGAAGGGCACAATTGAAGCCATTGCAATGCAGGAGGCAATTTTGGCATCCGGCGAGCGCTACGATGCAGTTGTAGCAATGGGTGGCGAAGACCTTGTTGTTTACGCACTTGACTCAAATGGACGCATTGTAAATTCATTCTCAGGCAACAAATGCGCATCAGGTACGGGTGAATTCTTCAAGCAGCAGCTTAAAAGGATGGATCTTGACCTGGATGAAGGAATAAAGGCCGGATACGGTTCCAAAGTACAGAAAATTTCATCCCGATGCTCAGTATTCATGAAGAGCGATTGTACGCACAAACTCAACAAAGGCGAATCTACAAAAGGCGACATCGTTCTATCTCTTTCAAACGTTATGGCTGAAAAGGCTGTTGACTTTCTTAAAAAGGCAAAACTCACAAGCGGTCGTGTTCTCCTTACTGGAGGCCTTACACGTAATCCTCATCTTGTAAAATTCATATCAGAGGCTATGCCCGACCTGCAGTTTGTAACACCTGAAACTGCTCCTGTATATGAAGCCTACGGTGCCGCTCTTCTTGCAGCAAAAGAGGGCGAAGGACTGCCTGAACTTGAAAAAATCTACACAGACGAACATACATCATATGAAAAGATGAAGTCACTCCCCGACTACCGGGATCAGGTTTCCTACATGAAACCTAAACATGGCCTTATTCAGAAGGGGCGTGATTACATTCTCGGAATCGACGGCGGTTCTACTACAACTAAAGTTACCCTCATCGACTACGAATCAGAAGAGATTGTTGCCTCCTTCTACGGCCGTACTCACGGCGATCCTGTAAACGCACTTAAGCAGTGTCTTGTAGAAGTAAAAAAAGAGGTAATTGACGAAATCGGCGACATGGGAATAAATATCAAACTTGTTGCAACAACAGGTTCGTCCCGCGAAATCCTCGGCGTTTTCATGGAAACTACAGGTGTTTATAACGAAATTATTGCTCATACAGTCGGAACCACATACTTCGATCCTGAAATCGACACCATTTTTGAAATCGGCGGACAGGATGCAAAATATGTTTACCTTAAGAATAATGTTCCTATCGATTACGCGATGAATGAAGCGTGCTCCGCAGGAACAGGCTCCTTCCTTGAAGAATCTGCAAAAGGCGACCTTAACATTGAATCAGCGAGTGAAATCGGCGATATTGCAGAACAGGCAATGGCTCCGCTTAAATTCGGTGAACACTGCTCTGCATTTATCAACTCCGACATCAGAAAAGCCATCCAGGAAGGTTCCGGCAAATATAACATCGTTGCCGGCCTCGTTTACTCTATCGTACTGAATTACCTTAACCGAGTTGTAGGCAACAGACCGATTGGAAACAAGATTGTTCTTCAGGGTGGTGTTGCGAAGAACAGCGCTATTCCTCTCGCCTTTGCTGCAATGCTCGGTAAGCCAATAATTGTTCCACCAAACCCGGAACTAATGGGCTGCTTCGGAGTCGGCATACTTGCTAAACGTAAATTTGAATCAGGCCTACTTAGCGAATGCAAAGTCGATATCGATCAGACAATTGATCGTGTTATTGCCAATGACGGCGAAATTGTCTGTAAATCCTGCAGCAACCTATGCCCTGTAAAAAAACTGAAGGTTAATAACACGGTTTATTTCTTTGGAGGCCGCTGCAACAAATGGGCAAATACAAGAAAAAAACTGAAAGTCGACGAGGAAAAAACAAAAGACCTTACCGAATTGCGAACAACTCTTCTGTTTGATACATGGGGTGCAGATTTCTCAAAGACCGTTCTTAGAAAAGAGATCACTGTCGCAGTTCCTCAAGCCTTCTCAATTTATTCCTTATGGCCTCTCTATTCTCACTTCTTTAATGAGTTGGGCGTAAAAACAATTCTTTCAACAGTAGTCGACAAAGAGGGACTTGAAAAGATCAATGCTCCATTCTGCTATCCAGGCGAAATCGCCCACGGTATGACGGGTGAGATGGTGAAACTCAACCCTGATTTTTATTTCCTTCCTCACTTCAAAGATGCTGAGTCTGAAGAGAAGGACGTTCATGGCTGCCTCTGCCCCATTATGCAGGGACTTCCGTACTACCTTAGGACATCCTTCCAGCTTAAGGACGAACAGATACTGGCTCCGCTTGTAAGTTTCGACAAGGGGCCAGATGTCACACGCCGAGAATTTGCTGACGTTGCAGTCAGACTTGGGTTTACAGCAGAGGATGGCGAACGTGCATTTAATAAGGGTCTCGACGCATGGCGCGGTTTCATAAACCAGTGCCGCGCCGAGGGCGCAAAAGCTATGGCAGAAGCTGAATCCACCGGCAAAACAGCTATTGTCCTTTTTGGCAGACCTTATAACGCTTTTACACACTATGCAAACATGGGTATTCCTCGTAAATTTACATCCCGCGGTTTTACTGTAATTCCTTTCGACATGATACCGTACGGCAAAGAGGAGATATACGAAAACATGTACTGGCACTTCGGCCAGCAGAACATGCGTGCCGCAGTGCATATAGCAAAGAAGAAAAATCTTTACATGTGCTATATCTCAAATTTCTCCTGCGCTCCGGATTCCTTCATCCTTCACTATATGCGCTGGATTCATGGAACAAAGCCTTTCCTTACTCTGGAACTCGACTCGCATACAGCAGATGCCGGTATTGATACCCGTATCGAGGCCTTCCTCGATATCATCGACGGTTATGCCAAGAGCGGTTTCTTCCAGACAGGCTCCGAGTTTGACATGCGCTTTGAAGCTGTTTCCGCCGAAAGCAGGGTAAAGCTCATCGATAAGGTCGAAAAGAGAGAAATTGATTTTAAGGACAAGCGAATAAAGCTGCTTCTTCCAAACATGGGATCTGAAACTACAGATGCTATTACCGTGATGGCAAAGCGTTACGGAATTGATACAGCCATGCTTCCGGTTTCAGATCGAGAAACTGTACAGCTCGCACGCGGTGTGGCATCAGGCAAAGAGTGTATCCCATGCCTGCTTGTTCTTGGCTCCTTTATGCAGTATTTCCTTAAATATGGTAACGATCCTAACAGGATATACATTCTGTTTATGCCAATTACCACCGGCCCCTGCCGTACCGGGCAGTACGCTGTATTTTATGACAGAATCCTGCGCGAAAGCGGATACTCAAACATTGCAGTTCTTAAGCTTAATTCTGACAATTCATACAATGAAATGGGACCTGGCTTCTCAAAGATGGCATGGCATGCAATATGCGCAGGCGATGCTCTCAAAGATCTCAAATCGGGCATTCGTGTATGTCTTAAAGATCCTTCTGAAGGCTTCCGAGTAGTCGACAAACATTGGCAGAAGATGCTCAAGGTATTTGAATCAGGTAACCTTTCAAAAGATCTGCCTGCAGCAATAGAAGAGATGTCCGCTGAACTTGCAACACTGCCTAGAATCCGCACAGCTGAAGAGGTAAAGAAGGTGCTTATCGTCGGTGAAATTTTCGTTAGACGCGATGATTACTCTGTTTCACCACTCATTGACAAACTTACCGACTGGGGCATTCTTACAAGAATCTCAGGTCTATCTGAATGGATTCACTATCTTGACTATGTTCGTGAATACCGTTTGCGTAACGCATTCAAAGGCAAGAGCTTTTTCCACAAGGCATTCTCCAATTATTTTGTCAAGCTATCTCTAATGAAAGTTGAGTTCCTCTGGAAACATCATGTTCAGGAAAAGATTGAAGCAGCGTTCAGAAAATCGGGACTACTGCCAGCTGCACCTTCCGACATGCAGAACATCATGGAAAGAGCGCCTGAATTCACTTCAAAGGATTTTGAAACCGAAGCAACACTCTCCCCTGCTGTTGCAGCAACAGCGATGGAAGCCGGTTACTCCGGTATCGTGATTATTTCTCCATTTGCATGTCTGCCAGGCAGACTGATTGAGGCGATTTATGCGCCATGGGCTCGTGACCGTAACTTCCCTGTTATAGCTCTCGAGAATGACGGAAATGTTTATCCGCCAAACATTATTTCGAAGATAAACATTTTCTGTTTAAACGTCAGCGAGTTCAAGAGTAAGAAATAAAAAGTTAGGGGTGAGGGTCTTTAGCAGACCTTCACCTCAGCCTCTTCCATTGTATCGAATATTTGGAAAAGTCTGTGGAGGTCTGCCACTTCAAGGATATCGCGTGGATCAGAGGGAGGACAAACTGCTGCAAATTGTCCTCTTTTTGCAGAAACAATTCTGTAGAAGTTAACCAATATGCCAACACCCATACTATCGAGGAGAGTTACTCCAGAAAGATCAACAACAATTGAGCTGTTCTTTTTCAGGGTCTCTTCGAAAATTTTTCTTATTTCAATGATATTCTTGGCAGACATAGAACCGTTAAGCTTTATAATTGCGAAATTTTTAGTAGTGCCAACGGCAACTGAAAACTCATTACCCATAATGTGATGGATATAATAAAAATGCTTCACAACGGGCAAATCTTTCCTTTTTTTAAAAGCCCAAGAATACCCAATCCATACCCTTTACGCATGCTGGATGGGACTGTACTGAATATTCCACTCAGGCGCTCAAGACGGGCTTGGCACATTACCATCCGGATAACACCCAAAGAGGGGGTTCATGTAGTAATGCCTTATTCCTGTGCTGCCCGCCACGCAGTTACCTTTCTTGAAGAGCGTAAAGAATGGATAAGAAAGCAGCAGATAGCCCTGCGTGAGAAAATGGCAGAACATACTGAACAAAAGCCTAGAACTCTGCCTGATTCTTTTCTCCTGCCTTTAACCGGTGAAATATGGAATCTCACCTTTGAAGAGCATATTGATATCTCTCCGGTGAAACCGGTACTCAAACAGGTAAGTGCTGCTAACCTAATAATAAAAGGCAATTCCTTCAGTAACGAAAAGTGGATTCGTCAATTTGAACTATGGCTTATGAAACGGGCAAAAAAACTTATGCCTCCGCTTTTAAAGAGCATTGCTGAAGACATGCAAATCCACCCCAAAAGCATTTCCATCAGATGCCAAAAAACAAGATGGGGAAGCTGCTCTGCAGATGGAACTATCAATCTGAACGCAAAGCTCTTATTTTTC
>JAEUSG010000558.1 GCA_016788315.1 Fibrobacterota bacterium
GGAAATAGATAGTCTTGGTTCGTGGAAAAGGGAGTGGGAGGCTAGGCGGGATCAGATCAAGGATATTTCTGTAGTTTGGGGTGTGCATGCCAAATGGTATCCGCTTAAGTTTGCAGGTTTCAGAACCGGCATAAACACAGACGGAGTGATTCCTTTCGGGCTTTCACTGAACTGGAAAAATATAAATGTCTTTAAACGTATTCAGCTCGATTACGATTTTGGCATATCAACCATTAAGGAACTTGATGACCGGTTTGCTCATGTCGTCCGTTTGTCTGCAAGAGTAGGTAAAACAAGAGAAGAGGCAGTTTCTGAGAAGTGGTATGTAGAGCTTGTAAGAGAGCCTCAGAACGATTTTGAAGATGCAATGCGACTATACAGAGCGAAGAAATATTGGCTTGCCAGTTTTGCGTTTGGTAAAGTAATTGCAAAGTGGCCAAGTTTCTCCAAGGTTGACATGGCAACATTCTTTCTCGGTAAGTCTTATGAGTATATGCACATGAACGATGCTGCCCGCGAGACATATACTCGAGGGTTAAAAAAGTACACAACATCCGACTACCGTGCCCGCTTTCTTTTTCAGTTGCAGAATCTTGACTATAAGGCCGGTGCGTATGATGCAGCACTTCGTAACTACGGCTTCATCATGAATCTGTACAAGGAAAATGAAATTGCACCGGATGCAGACTATGTTGCCGGTCAGATTTATTACAATAAAAACGACTTTGAAAACGCAATCAGGACTCTAGAAGCAATTGACAAAAGTAATGACAATTTTCTTTACTCACGCTACACCCTTGCAATGCTCAATGTAAGACGTAAGAATTATGATGAGGCTGTTTCGCAGTTGTCATCTATTGTCGGGGTGGATTCTGTAAAAACCGTTTCCGAAAAAGCCCTGCGTGAGATGGCATTTGTAAAACTCGGCCACATATACTTTGAAAAGGGCGACCTTAAAAATGCGTATGGCGCCTATCGTCAGGTTCCTATGGAAAGCCGTTTTTATGACGAAGCACTGCTTGGTCTCTCCTGGACACTTGTCCGTGGAGGTGTTGCAGAATCTTATCAGGAGGCAATTAAAAAGGCAGATAATCTGATAAGTACACGCGAAAAATCAATGCTTGTTGCTGAAGCTTATCTTGTAAAAGGCTATGCTAATACTCTTCTTAAGAACTATGATAAGGCGGCAGAAGCCTATAAAAAGACTGTTGAACTCTGCGACGGCAAGTATGTCTCCCGAGAGGAGTACGATCAGCGTACAGCCCGCAATCAGACTGCGTTGAAGGATTATGAAGAGTTTCAGAAAAGGGCAATGACGCTTGCTTTACGCAAACCGACGCCGACACAGGAGGAGCAGAAGAATCAGATGACTCCTACTTACGACGGTTTTGATGAAGAAATTAGAAGCTACGGCGTTTTTAAAATCGATGCTGATGCACAGTTTGATTTTCAGAAGTCCGCTGTTAAGCTAAGAAAAGATGCTGAGTATGCACTGGCTACAACCCTGCACCTTATGGATTCTGCAAAGAAGACAAAGCTGATGGAAGGTTCGCAGCAGAAGCAGAAGCAGCTTGATGATGAAATGAAAAAATTGCAGGATCAGCTTAAAGAACTCGAAGACTGATTTTTGGTGTGAAAGGGAAGAAATACATGCATCGTATATTTGCTGCCCCGTTAGTGATTTTACTTTTTACCTTAAACGCTTTTTCTGCCCCGGACAACAAAGAGCAGAAAAGAATTGAACTGCTTTCAAAAATAGAGCAGCTTAGACAGGAAAAAGAACGTATAAAAAGCGAAGAGCGCGACAAAGTTGCAAAACTTGACGCTCAAGGTTCAAAGAACAGAAAAGAATCCATTCTGCTTTTCGAAAGGTTAATCGGATCTACACAGGTAGGGGATCCCCGCCGTTGCGATGCTTTCTTCCAGCTCGGTACCCTTTATTACGAAGAGGAGCGGGAATCTTACGCAGCGAAACAGGATGTGTTTAAGCGTGAGTTTGAAGTGTGGGAAAGACGCGGTTCGGCAGGAACTCCGCCGCTAGAGCCGATACCAAACTATAAAAAGACAGTAGAAGTTTACAATATGATGCTTGCGGAGTGTCCAACATCCGGTCAGCGTGATGTTGCGCTTTACAAACTTGGTAATATTCATACAGTCTCCGGTGATATGGCTGCCGCATTTGAATCGTTCAACCGCCTTATCAATGAATTTCCAAAAAGCGAAAATGCCCCTTTTGCAAATTTACGTATTGGTGAATATTACTACATGATGAGAGATAATCAGAACGCTCTAAAGCATTACGAAGCTGTGGGCATGAGTTCTGGTGCTGATAATTATCTCCTGTCGCTTTATAGAATTGCTTCATGCTATTACAATATGTCACAGTTTGACAAGGCGATTGAGAAATTCTTCGAATATGTTGAAATGGCAGATTCCGGAAAATTCAAAAAGGCTGACTTCAGGGATGAGGCTGTTGAATTTCTTGCAATCAGTTTTTCAGAACTGCCCGACGGTGTTGACAGAGCTATGAAGTTCTTTGAGTCAAAGGGCGGTCGTCCATGGGGAGATTTTGTACTTTACACAATCGGTATAAAAAACCGTGATCATGATAATGTTGAAGAGGCTGTGAAATCTTTGTCCACTCTTTTAAAACATTCTCCCGATTTTCTTGAAGCTCCAATGGCTCTTAAGGCGCTTATAGATTGTCATGTGCTAGAGAAGCATTATGATAAGGCAAATGAGTTACGTGAACAGATGATTCGCGATTATGGTC
>JAEUSG010000586.1 GCA_016788315.1 Fibrobacterota bacterium
AGGAATAGGCAGAATGTCGCTGTATGAGTTGACCTTTTCGTTAATCTGGGCAATGGCTTCAATTGTTCCGCCGGACCGTACTCTGTAAATGGTATAACCGGTAATTCTGGATGTGTCACAGCCGGACCAGGAAAGATCGCAGAATTGTTTGAGAGAATCGTAGGTTACATGGAATCCGGATACCGGCTGGGCAATTTTAGTCTTAAGAACAATTGTACCTGCATCAAATTGTTGGCCGGATATAATTGAAAAGGATGTGTCAATAATTTCGAAGTTATCATTGGTTGTAAAGAATCTTACTGAGTATTGTCCCTCAGGCATATTGGCTATTGTAAATGTTCCCGATGTGTCAGAGGGTGTTGTGAAAAACTCAGATCCATGAATTACAATGAAAACAGAACGGTTATCGTAGTTTCCTTCAAGTCTTACTTTCCCAGAGAAGGTTGACGAAGGTTTCAGAGTGGTAGTAGGCGCAGATCGTCCCGTTTCTTTTGTAATAGAAACAGAATCCAGATATCCCGCAGTGGTGTTAAGCGTAGAAAAAATGCTGTAATATCCAGGAGCACATTGTGTGCGGAGCTGATAAAGTCCATTTTTGTCAGTTTTCAATTCGGCAGTATAACCGTTAGCGTCACCAGCTTTTGGGAGATATCCTGAAGGAATAAAACGCACAGTTGCGTTTACAGCAGGCGACCCGTCAGTATTGTAAACATATCCCGATACAAAGGCGTTTCCAGTCTCGCTTGAACCTCCGGCTATGGTGTTGTCGTTTCCACATGAAATAAAAATAAGTGGCAGTAATATCGATAATAATATTTGATACAAATATTTTTTCATCATTTTGTTCCGCTCTTCTTTGCCGGTGATTGCGACATTGGGAAGAAGTTCATGTTCATACAATATACCTGATTTGCGTTGATATCGTGGTGGGTAATTCTGACAATTTTTCTTTTGAACTCCTTTATCTCCTCCTTGATTTGACTGTACCCCTCTTTTGATAGGCCTAGTATAAGTCCTGAACAGTCACGTTCATCTGGCGCGAAAAGGTCAATTGCGTCACGCCCCATTGTTGCAAGTGAACGGTTTAATGCGCGGATGGATAAGGGAAGAAGATCATTTTGTGTAGCTATATGTGGATCGCACTGTCTGAATTTTCCTCCGTTGATCTTTTCTATAAACCCAAGTTTCAGAAGCAGTTTTATGCTCTCCCTAGCTTCGGCGGTTGATATGTGCGGAACAAGCATTCTGGAAAGTTTTCTATAATCTCCATTCCAGCCATTCAGGCAGCAGAGTTCCCGGATAGCTGAGTGGTACCATTTTGAGTAGTATGCGAGCTGATTCAGCGGGACTGTTTTTCTGTTGAATCCTGGTATGAAGCGTTTGAGGCTGTCCATAAGGTATAGCCGCTCTTTGTCTGTTTTTGCCTGATTTAGTAGAACGAGAGTGGAGAAATAGTCTCCTTCCTCGTCGTTTAGCTTTAGCCCCTTTATGAATAAAGGAATGGTTTTGCGGGTAAGATTTCTTTTGCCAATTACTACATCCATGTAAAGGGACGGAGAAGAGATACCGCCTATCCGACAGAATGTTCTGTAGGAGTATTTAGGGTTTTTTTCCTTCTTGGCTGCATAAAAATCTTTAAGGAAAAGGCGGTAGTCTGTATATGAGTATATTGTGTGCATGTAATAAAGATATAAATGATTAGTACATATTTCCAGTTAACTACCGATTGCTTGTTTTATTATGTGTCAATAAATGAGTACAGTTAATTATTGGCTACGGTTTATATGTGCTGTAGATGCCCATGTCTGTTCCATTAATGCCAGTACCTTTGCAGGGTGAATTGCTGCTGAGTTTGAAAGAGTATGGGTTGATAGAGTCTATTTCGAAAAGTGGGTCTGCTACTATGCTGTATTGTCCACCCCACATGCTTTCGAATGTGGTACTCTCATCATAAATACAATTGTAATCACTATTTATTAACGATATTGGAAGCGATCCTGTCAAGTAAATACTCTGCACATTATAAATTATGTTATTGTAAAAAAGTTTTCTTGTAGTAATAGCAACATCCATTTCGTAAATTAGAAATACGGCTTCGCTAATGTTATAAAAAACATTGTTATATATTAGCATATTACTTGGCGCTTTATTTAACGAACTAACTTGAAGTATTAAGCCGAATCTTGAATTCGATATTATGCAATTTGAAACTTCAAAATGAATATTACTTTTCGGGTTTCTAAATTCGACGCTTGAAGATCGGTCTATAATACAGTAATTAAAATATACACTATCTGAAATTCCGGGTGTCGATGCATCCAAACTACTCCAATTTGTTTGAGTTGATGAAAAGCCATGCTTAAATGCAATAGGATTGCTCTGTGTTCCCTTTGCGACAATAGAGCCATAGATTTTCATTCCTACATAGCCCATAAAAAGAATTTTAGTTCCTTCTGCAATTCGTAATTTTTGTCCTTCCTGAATGTCTATTGAATTGAAAATCTTGTATACTTTGTTAGGGCCCCAGGTACCATAGACACTTGACGAATAGATGTCTATCGTGTCTGGTTCAAATATAGACATGACAATAGTATCTAGATTCAGTGATTGACCTGATTTTAATGTAGTGTCAATAATCTTTACGTTATAGTTTTGAAGTGTTGGGTTAAATATGATTTTGTATTTCCCCTCAGGCATTTCATCAAAGCTAAATTTTCCCCCTATATTGGGTAATGTAATTCTTCTAGTTCCGGGAATAAAAATTGTCATCCTAACCTGGTTTGTGTCGTTCTGGCCGGGCATGCGGGTAACACCACTAATTCTGCCAAACTTTTTCATTTTTTTATCAGGTGCTTTTGTAACAGTATCCTTTTTTGCTACTTTTACAGAATCTATAAAAACTCCAATGGAATCTTTCTTTGCATCGATGTTATATGTTCCAGGTAATACGTTTGGGATGTAATATCGACCGTTATTATCTGATATATATTCAGTAGATGATAAAATTTTTTGCGCTGACACTGATGGGATGTGATCTACAGGATAAATGTATACTTTAGCTCCGATGACCGGTCTGTTCGCAGAATCCTGAACAAAACCTGTTACTCCTGACGTAAACGCATTTCCGGTTTCTGTTCCTCCCCCACCCAGTAAATTATCATTGTTTGAACATTGAAGGAAAAAAGCTAATGGAATGATTATAATTGAAAATGCAAGTGCAAGAAGGAATTTTATCATATTGTCTCCTTAGCTGCTTTTATCTTGTTAAGTGGGAAAAGCTGAAAATTGATCTGACATACTCTATCAGTCTTTGGGTCTGCTTCTGCTATTTTCATGATTTCTTTCCTGCAGTCGGATAGTTTTTTTACGATCTTATCATAGCCTTCCTGCGAAATGCCAACCGTGCATGATGTAATATTACGCTGGTGTCTAGGAAAAGTGTCAAGCGCTTCTGCAGCGCGATGAGCCATCATACGGTGGAAATTGAGTACTCCCATTGAAACGACCTCTGGGCCAGTTGAAACAACAGGGGAAGACTGGACGAATTTAGTTCCGGCTTTTTTTAGTAATCCGATTTTAAGAAGTAAACTTATTGATTTTTTAATCTGACGCAGACCGACGTGAGGTTCTATTGCTTTGGAAATAAGGTCGGCTCTTCCTTCAAACTCATTCATTACAGCCATTTCTCTGACGATTGGATGATACCATTCGCTGTAATATTCGAATTGTCTGTCGGAAAGGTCGTCAATTTTGAGCAGTTTTCTCTGTTCCAGCATGCGGCTGTAGTGACGCTCTTTTTCTCCTATTGAAGATGCCTGGCAGAAATTAACCATAGATTCAAAATATTCTGTCTCGCTTTTATCGAACTTAAGAAACTGTGAAATCCTAAAACGTAAGTCTGAAGAAATGTTTCTTTTGCCCTGCATAACGAGAAGAAGAAAGTTCGAAGTTGACAGCGCCAGTTTGTTTGCAATAAACCGGTGAGAAAATTTTGGGTTCCGCAGTTTTTCTGCATCGTAAAATGCACGCAGAAAGAGTCGGAAGTCCGTATATTCGAAAACAGATAGCCTTTTGTCCATGCATGAAATCTAATTGCGTAAACTTGGTAAAGCAATGCTAATTTCAAGAAATCATGTTCTTTTAGAACACACTGCAACCACAAAAAGACTCTTGTGTCGGTAAAAATATGGTTGTTTGAGAGCAATTATGCAATCAAATAGAACACAGTTATACCGGGGGCTTCGATCCGCATGTAATTTAGCATGAGCTCAGCCCCCGGGAGGCAGGGAGGCATAGATTATTTTTGTTTTTCTTTAGATAAGAACCTCTCCGCGGTGGTTGAGCGTCGAGAGGTGTATTTAGGGAGGTGGGTCGAAACCACCGCTCACAGTATCTCTTTCAGCAGGTTTTGCGCAGTTTGAACATAAAGACTGGTAGAACCCGGTTCTACAAGGCATACTGAAGGTTCGTAGCCTCCCTTGTCAAAATCCTCCAGTGTTGGGACGTAGGACATCTCTTCATTGCACAATGTCATTGTTATTGGATTGTACTTCTCAAATCCCGCAATCATCCCCTTCTTTGTGTGAAGAAAGATTTCGCCCTGATTTCCAATAATTACATTTTTGTTAAATGACAAAGCATACATAGATGTTGATATCGTGTTTGTCGTAAGCCATTCGGAGCGTAAGAATTTTTTAACAGAAGTTATTCGGTAATAAAACCAGAAGAGATTCTGAAGTCTTCGCCTTTTCTCAATATTGGTTTCCGCGTCAAAAGCCTTTTCCAGTTCGTCCATTTTTACTGCTGCATCTTCAGTTGTTCTACACATGTCTTTGCGAAGCGGAAGATTCAACGGTTTAACCAGGAAGTTAATAGAGGTAATTTTTTCAAATACTGCTTTGTTCGCGGCCTTAACAATGTGTTCGGCAAGAGAAGTGCCATAGCTTTTTGCAAACGCGTGTGAGTACTCGCGCATAAGAGGGCGGAGATCTCCGCAGGGACCTTGCACAAACATGGCGGTTCCGCCAAGCTTTTCTTGGATGTGTTCTCGCAAGTAGCCCGGGAAGTCAGCGCTTATATCACCATTGGCTTTTTTTTCAGAAACGATAACCGGATGAGATGCGAAACGTGTTAGTGTACCGATAGTCTTCTTTGTCTCAGCGTCTCTAAAAATGAGTGCCTGAAGGTTATTGTCTACTTCACCATCAGTTGAAATCGGACCGTGGATGAAGTCATCAGGATTACCACCTAAATTTTTAACCCATGTCTTCATTTGTTCGGTAACGACCATTGAATCATCTTTGATTTCGCAGTAGTCGTTGAACATTATAGTACGTGTTCCAACCCCTGGCAGATGTACTCGACGGTTAATGACATACCGCTTACCTTCGACTTCAATATTTATTGCGGCAACTTCCGCTTCAGTCATAGAAGAAAGTGCTTTGTTTACGGTTTGCTCAAGGATGGTAAGAAACATCGTAGTATCGTAATTCAGTGTCATGTGGCAATGGGTAGAATGACAAAGGATGCGATCTTTCCGTAAGCCGGTTTTTTCCGATAGATGTGAACGTATCAAATCAAGTTTGTCAAAGTCAATTTGAGTCTGATCGAGAGAGAGAACTATAAACCGGCCATCACTGTTTTCTGCGGCAAGGACAACTGTAAAGAGGTCTGCTGCAACTTTTCTTGTGCCGCCTTCGTCCTGCCGCCAGATGCCCTGAACGCGATCGGTAACATCAAATTTACGTTCGAGATCGAATTTTCTCGAATTGCTGGTTGCTGAAAGTGGTGCGGATTTGACGGTTAAATTTAGGGCAGGAGTTAAGCGACCTTTAGAGAACCCAATTTTCATACTAGTCTCCCTGAATTTAAGATGTCAGCGTGAGAACAATGGAAATGTTACTGCAAAATAAAATTAACTACCCATTTTGCTATTGTTTCATTATCAATAGGCTTCTTTAACGAAGATTCGGCAACGCTGTATAGTTCAGGGGTTAGAATCTCTCGTCTTCCTTTGAGGAGGTAATGTTCAAACTCTACGGAGAATTCGGGGTGTCCCTGCATGACTAGTATATTATTGTCAACTGCAAACATTCTATTAGGACAGAAATCGTCACCGCCGATAAGAACTGCATTTGGAGGTAGAGCGACAACCTGATCCTGATGGCTGTATAACAGAGAGACCTGCTGTAACGGAGGATTCATCCAGCTGAACTTTTCTGCAACGGTAAAGGAATGGACACCTACGCCCCACCCCTTCTCAGACTTGATGACCTTACCGCCTAAAGCTTCAGCAATTATCTGGTGTCCGAAACAGATCCCAACAATTTTTTCCTGTGCTTTGTGCAGTTCAACAATAAGATCCTTCAGCTTGTGAATCCATGGAATATCATCATATGCACCGTGAAAGCTCCCGGTAATGAGCCAGCCGTCGCATTCGTCAAAATTTACCGGCCAATCACCGGCTAACAGATTATATACACGGAAGTCAAGAGAGGAATCGGCAGACAGGAGAAAGGTTTTAAACATATCAGCAAAATTGCCGAATATTGAATCGCGTTCCGGATTTGCCGGTTGGGTAAGTAGAATTCCTATACGACTCATTTGTGCAGAAACGCTCTCATTCTGTCTAAAACAGAGTATGGTACATGTGCCGATCCTATGTTGACATCACCATAGTATTCTCCATGGCAGTCGCTGCCTCCGCTTTCGAGCAGATTATATTTTTGGCAGAGCTGTCGGAAGTTCCGTACTGTAGTTGAAGGCTGTTTGGGATAGAATATTTCAATACCGTCAAAACCCTCTTTGAGTAATCTTTCGACTATGGTTTGGTCTTCGAATACATATGGATGAGCAAGAACGGCAATACCACCGGCCGCCTTTATTAGAGCAATAGCCTCTTTCGGCGATAGTTTCTTAATTGGAATGTAAAACTCAGTTCCGTTGCCGAGGTATTTGTCGAAAGCTTCTGAATAAGTTGTGGCATACTCTTCTGCCATAATTGCAGCGGCAATATGGGGACGGCCGATTGAAAAACCTTTCGCAAATTCGAGAACCCGATCGAACCTCAGCAGAATGTTTTTGGCGTTCAGCCGGTCGACTATGCGTTTGGCGCGCTCAAGGCGTATAAGACGGATCTCATCCATCTTGCGTTTCATGTCCTGATTATCAGGGTCAAAAAAGTACCCAAGGACATGAACATCCGTATCTTCATACATGGAACTGATTTCCACTCCGGGTATCACCTCAAGCCCGATCTTCTCCGCAACATCCATGGTTTCATGGATTCCGGCAATGCAGTCGTGGTCAGTTAGGGAAATGGCCGCCAGCTTCTTCGTAGAGGCATATTCCACAATCTCTTTCACGGACAGCGTACCGTCGGAGTAAGTAGAGTGGAGATGAAGGTCTATGTACTTTTTTCTGTATCCATCGCTCAAAATCCTGCCTTTCGGTTATAATAAAATGTTAACGAATTAATATAGTTTCTAGTTTCATTTGCTCAAAGAGATACTGTAAATTGGCGTAATATTATATCTTATCCTTATTATGATGATAATTTCAAAACTTCTGCCCCTCTTTGTTTATCCGGTTGGTTTTGCCTTTACTGCCTTTTTGGCTGCAATGCTCTTTTTTAAGCTAAAAAAGAACATTTTGGCCTATGTATGCGGATTCGCAGCTATTGTGGTTCTCTATATCTTTTCGATTTCACCAACAGCCTATTCGCTGGTTAATTCTCTTGAATCGAAGTATCCGGTAGTTGCCCCCGGCAGTAAAAAGGCTGAGGTTATTGTTGTACTTGGCGGACCGGGCAGACCCAAAAAAGATGGGCGTCAGTTTGTTGAATTCGGTGAAGCCGGCGAAAGAATTTTTGATGGCATCAGATGGTGGAAAAGCGGAGCGGCTCCGGTAATCATTACGAGCGGTGGCGGCATCGATTTTATCATGAAGGGTCAGAAAGAGGGAGAGGATCTCAAAACATTGATAACAGAGTTCGGTGTGCCATCGAAAAATGTCTGGGCGGAAAATGAGGCTCGGAATACATATGAGAATGCACTATATACCAGAGCTATGATGATTGACAAAGGGCTTCCGCTCCGGATTGTTCTTGTTACATCAGCGATACACATGCCAAGATCTTATGCAATTTTCAAAAAGGCCGGATTTGATGCCGTTCCCGCCCCATGCGATTTTATTGTGGATACTTACCAGAAAAACTGGTTTGCCTTCCTGCCGAGGGCAGAGAATCTGCATAGCTCAACACAGGCAATCAAGGAATATATTGGTATCGCGAGCTATAAAATCCTAGGATGGCTCTGAGTCTTTTGTTTTTGCTTTTTTCGTTGACGGAGAGAGCAGAAGCATAAGTATTGCACCGAATGTGATTGACAAATCTGCTACGTTAAGAATACCTGTACGCAAACCACCTATTCCGAAATTCATAAAATCTGTTACATGACCGTTATATGCGAAGCGGTCTATGAGATTGCTTATTCCGCCGCCTAAAATGACAGCTATGCAGATTAACTGCCGCAACGGCATCTTATTCTCAGCTTCATTTTCTTTTCTGGTGGCTACCATATAGAAGAGATAGATAAGCATACCTGCCATAATCAGTACAGGCAGATATGTAAGCAGTATCTTTCTTGCTGACGGTGCCATTGACGAACCAAGACTCAGAAAGCCGCCCTCGTTTTCTGCATAAACAAGAATGAAGACATCGCCAACAACTTGAATGGCGCCTTTGCCTGGAAGTGTGTTTCGTGCGATCTCTTTGGTGATTTGATCGGCTGCAATATTGGCCAGTATAACCAGCAGCGTAATAATTAGAAGATATACTCTTTTGTTTTTCATGTTGTGTAAAGATAGTTAATTAAAAAACCCCGCCAAACACGATTTTTGGCGGGGTAAAGAAACCAGACCGGGGCGGGTAAGGGGAGAGGAACGCCCCGATCTGGACAAGAACACTTATAATAACGCAAAATTGGAGCCGGAATGAATTATATGGTTAAAGTATTGATAATTAACGGGATCAGATCTAATGCCCTAAATGC
>JAEUSG010000607.1 GCA_016788315.1 Fibrobacterota bacterium
AGAAAGGTTTTAACCAGTTAGAAGAGGTAGAGAGCATATTCCAACACGATGATTTCCATGCCGGGAATATCATTATGAAAGACGGCAAATATGTAGGTGTTATTGATTTCAATAGAATGGACTGGGGAGATTATGTTCAGGATTTTGTTAAAATGGGATGGTTTAGCCGGAGCGTCAATAAATCATTTGCTGTTGGTCAACTTAAAGGATATTTTACCGACGGTATTCCAGAAGAGTTTTGGAATAGATACTCTTTATACATGGCGGTAAGTATTATTTCTACTATAGCATGGCATAAAAAGTTCTTTCCACATCTGATGAATGAAATAATACCGATTATTCACATGGTTTTAGATGATCATGAAAACTTTAATTTTTTGAAACCAAATTGGTTTGTCAAAGAAGGATAATAAATGAGTTTAAATTGTACTACAAAAACAGCAGCTTTTCTCGTGAGTGTCTTTCTATTGATAGGTTGTGAATCACCAACTAAAGAAGTGACGAAACAAAGCAACACTTCAACCAACACTTTATCAGAATCTGTAATCGGATATTGGACTGTTCCGTTAAATCAATATTCTGAGCTGCCACCCACAGACACATCAAAAGCTGTTTGGATTGTTGATAGTTCTTTAAAAATATGGAATTATAGTTTTGATTCAAATGGCGATTCTTATTACGCACAGCAACTCTATTTCAAATGTTCTGAGAAAGACTCACTGTTTTTCAATGAACACATGATCTGTGCCGTTACTGGTAAGAACATTACTGCTAATATGATTATTCTCAATTTGTTGTTTGGAAACTATCCTCTTACGATTGAAATGTCTCGGTATTCATTTCTCTATCGAAATGAATTTCTTCTAGACTCTTTGAATCTTGTAGGTTCATGGAAAGGATTCTTAACAGTTTATTCAGATACTAATCACAATGTGAGGTCTCAAAAAGTAGATACTGTATCTACTTTGAAGATACATTCCAATGGACACACTGAGATTCTGTCTTCGGAAAGATTAACAGCAATCTGTTTTTCAAGAATAATCGATGATTCGCTTCAATTTGTGGTTCATGATAATGTGCCATTGAAATCAGGATTTAAATTGATCGGTAACGATACTCTTAATGTTGTTGTCCCGTTTATTTACTTTAACAAAACAGTCAGTTATATTGAAACAAGATATTATCGTATAAAGTAAATACCATTAGTCTTATTCATTCAGAAGTGATATTGATTTTAGAATTCCTTTACGGTAGTCGCTAGGGCTGACTCCAAAATATGCTTTGAATTGTCTGCTGAAATTGAAAACATCAT
Organism: Fibrobacterota bacterium; assembly: GCA_016788315.1. GTDB lineage: Bacteria > Fibrobacterota > OXYB2-FULL-49-7 > OXYB2-FULL-49-7 > JAEUSG01 > JAEUSG01. Next base: position 1,313 of record JAEUSG010000607.1, read on the forward strand.
GATATCCCACACTTCTACCAATTGATTCAACATAATCTTTAGAATTAGCAAGCAATACTTGTGCTTTTTTTAGGCGTAACTGCTTAACATATTCAAGTGGTGCCACTAAAAAAACATTCTTGAACACTGTATGGAATCGTGGTTCTGACAGACATGCAATTCTTGCAAGTTCTCCTCTTGTAATATTTTCTGATAGATTCGTATTGATGTACTGAATTACAGGATACAAACGGGTTAGTTCGTTCGAGAATTCATCGGTTATGATTTTAGCCTTTGCATGTTTGAGCAAAATATCACAAATCTGTAAACCTATAGATTGCTGGCGTACTGTATTTGCAACAGTTGCAGCAGCGGGAGAGTTGAGTTCACCTAACAGGGAGGCTATCTGCGATGCGGCATCAGGTTCAATTAAATGCGGTATCTCAAAAAAAGAGAAAAGGTCAATGGAACCCAATATCCAGCAGTTGATGTGGGCCCAACGAAGCGAAACTGAACCTGAATTGTGGTAGACAGCAGAGGTGTGAGAACCTGCTGTGACAAAATAGCCCCAGCCATCTTTGATCAAAATGGGCTCTTTGTCATTAATTTTAAGTTCGGTTGTTATCCCTTTTGATTGGCCAATTACAGCGTTAGGGAAAATGAATTTATCGTCATAAATGGCAGGGCCTTGTCGGTGGCAGTCGCCCCCACGAAGATATTCGAATGAGATGGGTAAATTTTGCATCATAATACAATCCGACATGAATAAAATACATGAAGCTATTCATAATATATGATAATTAAAATATATATAAAACAATTGAGCAAATTAAGGAGGTTTTATGTATTTAGGCTTTCTGCTTGTTTTTTCATTGGTTATATCTGTTTCTGCTGGTACTATAAATTCAGTTATTCCATTATATGATACAAATGGTGATACGATTCGTACTTCGGAACATGATATCGTAAAATTCGGGGATACATGGTATATGTATGGTGCAGATCCTAGGGGGTATGCCGGTTATCCTGAATATCGATTTTTTGGTATTACTTTGTATTCTTCTAAAGATTTGATTTCATGGAAAAATGAAGGGGTTGTTTTAGATAAAGAGAAGGTTGAGAGCTCATTAAATGTGGGTGCATTGGTTTTGATGCCGCATGTCTTATATAATGCAAAGAACAATGAATATGTTCTCATATTGGAAACGGCCAATACTACCGGCGGAAGAAAAGCTGCTGTGTTCAAAGGTCCGACACATACAGGCCCATTTCAGTTTCATGGGTTTATGACCAATCTACTTGCTGTGGGAAGCATTACCATTTTCAGAGATACTGATGATAAGGTTTACTTTATCTATGATCCATACGGCGGAGATTCAGCACCAATGCACATTTATGAGTTGAATGACAATTACTATGATGTAAAATTGCCAATGGTGTGCAATGTGGGTGTCCCTATGGAGGGAGAGTACATGATTAAGGAAAAGGGTAATTATTTCATATTCGGCAGTGCATTAACCGGTTGGGCTGCAAATGATAATTTCTACTTAAGTGCTCCAAGCATCAGGGGGCCATGGACAAGAAGGGGCTTTTTTGCAGAGATAGGTACGAACACCTATAATTCACAATGTTTTCAGATCCTTCGTGTGACGGGTTCAAAAGGGACTGCAACCATTTACACTGGTACCAGGTGGAATCCTAATCTTAGACTGCCAAGACAGATTTGGCTTCCTCTTGTCTTTGACACTGACACTACGGTTCTGCAGATGAAATGGTATGATCAGTGGACGCTTGACACTGCTGGGATGTGCTACCCGATAGGCTATGGTGATCCAAATGATACAAAAGAGTTAAAGGGTATTACAGCTTTTTACAAACCAGGTAGTGTTGAGCAGTATGATACGGTGCAGATAAGTGCTATTGCAGATTATGTTGCTGGTTTTAAAGATACAACCTTTTTAGGCTGCCAATTTTTCTCTTTGAATACATTTGCAGCAACCATAGATGTATTTACCGGTAAGTTAATTGCCAGGAATACCGGTTTATGTCCTGTTCGGATAGTGAAAAGAGGGTTTTCTGATACGTTTAATATTACAATTGTGCCAACTACAGCGGAGTTAGATTCCATAAGGCTTTCGTTTCGCGGAAGTCAAGTATTGACATTAGAAGATAGGCAGAAGCTTAATATACGCGCATATTATAGAAAAGGTAATATTAGTTTTTCTGCATCTGCTGATTCTCTTGCAACGCTTGTATCTGATATGCCTGGTGTTGTGGCAGTTACAGATAGCGGGCTTAACTGCATTCAAGTTGGCGGTCCTGTAAAAATAGTTGCGGGTTTTAAAGGCAAGAACGATACGCTCATACTTAAAGTCGTTCCAAAAATAACTTCTTCTCCTGCATTGGTTACTTATCTTCCACTAAATGAGACTGTAGGATCTAAGGCAAATGATGCAACTGTTTTTGGCAATAATGGTACTTTGTCGGGTGGAGTAAGTTGGAGTACCGGAAAGCAGGGAGGAGCACTCTCTTTCTCCGGCAGTAATAATCAGGTTGCTTTTAACGAGTCGAGACTTCAGGATGTAAAGGATAGCTTTACTCTTGCATTTTGGGTAAAACCAACGGCGGCAAGAACAGCAACAACAGAATCAAATATTGGAGTTGCAGGTACTGGAAATCAACGATATCTCTTTTTCCCAACTCAGGGGAGTCTTGTATTTGGAAGTGGTCATGCCGGAGTTGGTTTGTCTGTCGGCACTAACGGTATATCAGTCTTTGAACACTCCAATTCATATATGCCCTCTCTGCTTGTGTTTGATACAGTAATAACTGAGTGGACGCATATTACACTTGTATATGTGAACAGACAGCCACATCTTTACATAAATGGAAAATTTGTAAAGTCAGGTGTAACAGGTACAAAAGTTGTTCATCCATCATTAACAATGGGTGGAACTTCTTACGGTTGGTATCAAGGCAGTGTAGATGAAATCGCTCTTTATTCTTATCCATTAGATGAGAGTGCGGTTGCATTGTTGCCGGGGGGATCAACTTCTGCAAAGTGTGATTCCTTTGACAAGAAAACTTTTAGCTGTTCTGTGACGCCCAATCCCTTTAATCCTGTTACAAGAATTTCATTTAGTATTTCTGCTGGCGTAAGGGGATATTATGCAATTTACAATTCTGACGGCAGAGAAATAAGACGATTTGATATCGTTACAGAAAAAGGTTTTTTATTCTGGGATGGTAAAGATTCATCAGGTAAAAGCGTGTCAACTGGTGTATATCTCGGTAAATTAGTCCTAAATAATGGCACTGCTCTTCAAAATCGATTGGTATTGATGAAATAAAGTCAAAGTAATCCCTTTCATATTATGTATCTTAGTGTAAAAAGGGGATTAAAAAATGATTATACCGTTTTTGCTTTCTTTGTTCGGCATTGGACAGGCTGCTTCACCTGAAAAGACTATGCTAGTGGTCGGTTCCATTGCTCCTGAATTTGTGTTACCTTCCCAGGCAGGGGATACAATAAAGTTATCAGACTATAGCAATAAAAGCTATGTAGTTCTTGTTTTCTATCCAGGGGACGCAACACCGGTCTGCACAAAGCAGCTATGCGCCATTCGGGATGATTTTGCAAGCTTCAAGAGTAAGAATGCCGTTGTATTTGGTGTAAACCCGGGTGGTGCAGATTCGCATAAGAGTTTTGTAGCTAAGCACAGCTTTCCATTTCCACTGCTTGTAGATGAAGGCAAGAAGGTTTCGAAGCTTTATGGTTGCGATGCGCTTATAATGATACAGCGAACAGTTTACATTATCGCGCCTGATGGGAAAATAATTTATGCTAAACGTGGTAATCCGTCAACGGAAGAAATAACAACAGCTATACCTGCAGAGTGAGTTTCCCTTTGCCCGTTTCCAGGTAATCAAAGGCGGCATCGATTTGAGCGTGGGTACCTACTAAAACCAGGATATCCCCTGGCAGCAACGGCAGATCAGAAGGCGGATTCGGCATTGATTTATCGTCACGCACAATAGCAATTACTGATGCGCCTGCATTACCCCGCAGATTGAGCGTAAAGAGGGTCTTGTCAACAGAGAAGTGTTCTTTGCCAACGTAGAATGTATCAGTTGTACCTGCTGATAACGCTGCTAAAACCTTCTCGGAGATGCCTTTTGAATTTGCCGGAACGCGCAGCATTTCATAACCATCCTGTCGGAGTAATTTTGTCTGCGAGCGAATGAGATTACGCGGAACATGGAGCCTGGTAAGAACAATGGTGAAAAGCTCAATTGATGTTTCAAATTCCTCAGCTACAACCTCATCGGCGCCGATCTTCATAAGTGTTTCAATTTCAGAAAAACGGCGTGTTCTTGCAATAATGAAGATTGTGCTGTTTAATGACTTTGCATGTTTTATGCTCTGCTTCAATGCTGAATTGTCAGATATCAGATATACAGCAACAAGAGCATCAGCCATTCCTATTGCCTGTAGTATGTCTGCTCTGGTGCAGTCGCCGTAGGTGATTGGTTCGCCGGATGCTTTCGCCTGACGTACAATGACCGCATTGAATTCAAGAACACTGTATGAAATTCCAGCCTCTTTGAGAACTTTTGCAAGGTGTTTTCCAGCCAATCCGAAACCGACAATCAGAACCTGAATTTTTGTTTTTTTCTTTTTTGTGTCACTAGGATCTACCGTGCATGCTTGAACAGATTTTGAACTGCATGATATCTTAGGTGCTAATATTATCAGCAGCGGTGTCGCAAACAGTGTGAAGACTGCGACACTGCCGGCTAACTGATATTGATAAGCGGATATCAGTCCGTAAACAGAGCCTGTCTGCAGAAGGATAAATGCAAACTCGCCAATATTGGAAAGCCCCATTGCCGACAGAATTCTGATTCTGTTCGGATAGCCGAGAGCAAAAATTGCTGTGTAATTCGCTAAAAACTTGATGAGGATAACAGCCGCAGTAAGAGGAAGAATAATATGAAGGGAGTTGAGCACAAATCCAATGTTTATCAACATGCCGATTGAAATAAAGAACAGGCTGTTAAAGACATCTCTGAATGGCGTTATCTCAGAAGAAATCTGGTGGTGAAATTCACTTCTGCTGAGAATTATTCCGCAGATAAACGCTCCGAGAGCCATGGAGAAGCCGAGGCTGGATGTCAGAAATGCAGAACCAATGCATAGAAAGACCGCAGTAAGAACAAAAAGTTCTCTTATTTTTGATTCGGCTATGAAACGGAGAAGGTATGGAAGAAGTTTCCATGCTGCAAAAAGAGACGCGGCCAGTATAGCAATGTTTGCTGTGAATCTTGCAGGCTGCATTTCTCCAACACGTCCGGCCAGAACGGGCAGTAAGAGCAGAAGAGGTACAATAAAAAGATCCTGAAAGAGACAGATTCCAAGCACTGTATCTGTATGCGGAGCGTCAATCTCCTTCCTATCCTGATAAATCTTTATTGGAACAGCTGTGCTGCTTTGTATAAGGACAAATCCGACAAATAGCGAAAGTGCGAAAGAATAGAAACCAGTGAAAAAAAGTATCAGCGATAAAGAGAGAAGGATTACGGCCTGAGTAAGACCTCCGATAACAATAATTCTTCCC
>JAEUSG010000612.1 GCA_016788315.1 Fibrobacterota bacterium
CACTTACCGCTTCTACCGTGAGCTGGTTGGTTATCTTACTCGAATCCGTCGGGCCAACTTCAGTATACTCGCGAACCAGCGGAGTAACCCAGGTTCCATTGCTGTAAAAACCATAGAAAGAATCAAATCCATTGCGTAGCGGGTGGTATACAAGAAGATCTTTATCCTGTGTTGTCATTTTGTTACCGCCAACATGCCACTTACCGACACAGGCAGTTGTATAACCCATTGTCTTAAGCATTTCTGCTATTGTTACTTCATTTGGATTAAGCCCCTGAGGAATTCCGGGATACAGAGCAAGTCCGCCAAAACCGAGTCGCGCTGGGTATGTTCCAGTCAGAAGACCCGCACGGGAAGGGGAACAGACAGGAGCCGGGCAATAGTAGTCTGTAAACTTGACGCCATTAAGAGCCATAGAGTCAATATGCGGTGTCCTGATATTTTTAGAACCATAACAGCTTAAATCGTTGTAGCCCTGATCATCTGTCTGAATAATTATGATGTTTGGTTTTAATGGTTCCACACTATTGCTTGCACCAACAACAGAATCAGTAAGCGAAGCGACGGTTAATCCTGCAGCTGAAAAGCTTAAGAGTTTCCGCCAATCAACAATTTTTTTTACATTAATCATTTGTGTGCCCCTCGCATAATAAATATTAAAATCTTATCACTCGTTTATTTATAGACTTTCCATCTACATTAAATTTCACCAGATATACTCCAGCACCCTGCTTGTGACCATTTTGTGCGGTTCCATTCCATTCAAATTGATGAAAACCGCTTCTTAAAAAGCCCTCAGCCAGTACAGTTAGAAGTCTTCCGCGCATATCATAAACTTTAACGGATCCGATACCGCTCTTTTGCACATTGATTTGTATGAAGCTTTTACTGCTAAATGGATTTGGATAAACGGACAAAATTTTGCCTGAAGGTCTGCTTGCTTTCACAGTTTCTGACACAACATGACCGAAAGAGGAACCAGATAAGTTATCAAGCAAATACTCTTTTTTCATTCTTACTACGCCGCTGTTTACATAATCTGCAACGTAGATATAATCTTCTGTGGCATCAACACTATTTGGCCATGACAATGGAACCGTTGTTGCAGCTGATGGATTTGCCTGCGCGTCAAGCCATGCATCAAGATTGCCGTATGTTCCAAACTTAAACAGCTGATTTCCTTCGTTATCCATAACGGCAACTGTTTGTGTAAGTGTGTTAGGATAATAAATTCTGCCGTAATAATCTACACCGAAGCGGGTATTAAATCCCTTGCCGTCTATTGGGAGAACACCGTATCCAATATTGTAAACTTTAGCCGGTGCTAATTTAGATGCATTATTATAAAGCTTTCCCTGTTCGAAAGTTCCTGATGGAGAATATTTATAAATTTTCCCAATACCCAATTTGTAAGATTCATCACCAGCATATCCCTGCGGCACTGAATCAGGGGCAGTCCATTGTGCACCAAGTCTGGCACCTGCATAAACATTGCCCTTGAGATCCATTCGCACACCGCCCGAACGTGTTCCAAGACTGTCAATGCTGATTCTGACGCTGTCACCAGTTGCCGGATCAATGAAATGGTATTGCAGATGTACTTTCTGATAGTCGTTAGTTGCATAGCCCCATCCGTACAGTGATACCAACCCCCCATCCGGACTTGGAACAAGTCCCTTGTCCTGATAAAGGCATGCTGCATTTTCATTGGTCAGCAATAATGTTGATATTCTGGCACTTCCGGTTGATCCCAAAGGAACAAGTTTGTGATAATGATCATCCAGCGTAAAACGGTAAGCAGCAGAAGAGTTCGGATGCATTGGTGCAATGAGATATCTGTTTCTGGCATCTACCGTTACATCTGGTGCAGCTATCTGCCTGTCGTCGAGTCCAGGAGCTGGATTTGGCCTAAAAATAGCCGGAGGTACAACATCCAGAGAACACTTAGTAAACAACATTGTATTCCAGTTTGTCATTTTAAAAACATCATAGTCACCGCTTGCAATGTAGAGGTTTTCAGTAACAGGATCAACAGTCATTCTCTGCAAGCCCAAAAAGCGCTGCTTTTTACCGCTTTGATAAAAATCTCTCACCAATTCAACGGAGTCGCCGGACTCTTTAAAGATCTGTGCGCCAATATCCTTAAAAGCAACCCATATTCTTTTGGCAGCACC
>JAEUSG010000625.1 GCA_016788315.1 Fibrobacterota bacterium
CTCCAATCTTCAACCTTAAAAAGACCATGGAAATTATTAGTAGCAATCACCTGATTTGTTGTTGGATCAGCATCCATACGGGTTATGTAACCGCTCCATGCATCTCTGTACTGTGCACCGCCAGTGTATCCAGAATCATTGAACGAACTGACAAGAGTTAATTGTGAACCATCATCTCTGACTCCCCATATACCCTGATTATTGTATCCGTATCCTTGATTTCCAGAAAGCCAAACAACTGGTTTTTCTCCCTTATAACTTACTGCCAAATAACTTTTGACACTGGCAGAAAATGAATAGTTTGACACAACAGATGGATTACTTCCCCTCCAGTCAGAAAACTTCTTGAGCACTGTAGGAATTCCTATACCACGCACTATAACATATAATTCCCCTGTATTTTTATTGACAGCAATATTATCTGCATTTGCCTGTAAGATTGCTTTAATAAAATGTCCTACTGAATCATATACTCCAATCTGATTATGAACTCGATCGCATATAAATACTCGACCACTATCGTCAACAGCTACCCCATTAATGGATGCGTCCGGACCTCGCCCTTGAAATTCTGCCCTTTTTGACGCCAAGAGAGAATCCTTTGGAATAGATATAAAAGGACTTGCTACACCTGTGGCTATATCAATTTTATAGACTTGTCCATCACGCCAAAAACTTAAAGTATCAACATACCCTGTTCCCCATCCACTATTGCCGCCCGTACTAATCCAGCTATATATGCCGCTCATAAAAATTGATTTGCGATCTTTAGATAACGTAAGATAAAGAGGTCCGCTATACAAAGATGCAAGTGTCGGTGATTTTATTAATGCACCCGAAGGAGTTATAACAGAATTTAACCCAAGATGTACAGTTGTATTGAATGTTCTTTTGAATTGACCAACATTATTCATTCTGCTGTATATAAAGGCTAAAAAATCACCTCCGACAACTTCGGGCAATAAATATCCAGAAAACCTTTCTGCATTAAGAGGCCCTGCTCGATACATGAGATCAGCTAAAGTCGATGTCTTGTATCTGTAATTATCTTCATCCAAGAACATTATTTCGTAAGGAACCAAAGTATTACGGTCAAGTCCCGACGGAAAAGGCATAATAGTGTTTCGATATGCACCTGATTCACCATCGTATGCACGTAATGCTATTGTATTGCCGACACTGCTTGTTCCTAATACGTAAAGCGTACCCGTACTATCTACTGATAGACCAAAAAAATTTTCAGTTTCAAAATTGGAAGCACCAAACCAATAGTTATTACTTTTTTTGACACCTTTTTCAATCAATTTATCAGCCATTGCATCATATCTAGGTCTCATTCCTGCACGAACACGCGCCATTATTCCAGATAAATCTTGAACTGTTACACCGTTATCATCTCTACCATTCCATTCTACGCTTTGGGTAAGTGTATTTTTCGAGAATGGAACAGGTGCATTATCACCTAACATTCCAGCCCCAAGATGTCGAATTACCTTTTTTTGGATCGTGTCAACAATAGTAACTTCAACATCCGTAAATTCACTCAACGTAAAATTAACGTAGGAAAGGCTATCTATCTGACGAAGTGTTGGCAATGATGTAAACGCTGGCAATGAATATATGATGTTGAACGTCAAGCAAAACAACAATGCCATTAGTCTTTTTTTAGTAAGCATAGCAGATACTCCTGATAAGTTTATTATTAAATAATTATGAAGACCTTAATTTTTATTTCATTACTGGAAATAAGCGTACTATCTCTATATTATTTATTTTGCAACGAGCAATATATATTCCGTTTGATGTTTTTGAAAGATTCCATATACCGGAACCATCACGTTCGAGTATTATCTCTTTTATCAAACGTCCTTGCGGATTGTAAATTTTTACTTTTGAATTTACAATTTCATCCGCATTAGCAATTATAAACTTAACATATTGCGTTGAAAGGTTGTTTACAGATAGTTTTAAATTATTCTTTTGCATCTTATTTTCATGTTTGGTCTGTATGGGACGATACTTCAAAGCCCATAACCTAGCTTGACTACCTGGGCAACCTAGTATAAAATGGATATTTGTAACCGGATCATAATCCATGCTCATTGCCATTCCAACGCTGCTGATTTGCGCTGGTAATGGAATATTTAGATTGTTCCATTCCTGTGTTAATGAAGAATATGCCCATGTTTGATTTTCTGCGGCAGCAAGGAGCATACAGTGATTAAGTGTATCATAGGATGTGTATGCTGAGGATCTCGGAGGTTGTAGCATAGACAAAGTATCAAGGCGTCGAAATGCAAAAGTCTCAGGATCGATTTCAAAAAATACGCCATTAGACCATGTTCCATAAACATAAATCCGATCCTGTACCGGATCATACTCTCCTGAAAAATCCCATAATCCTAAACCGAATCTAGGAGCATCTGGTATTACACTCCATCGTTTCGTACTAAGATCATATGTATACGGTGTAAGACCACACCCCATATCAAGACTAAGACTGATAAGTCTCTCTCTTCTGGAGTCCCAAACTGTGGTAGAGCTGAATGTATTTGGTGGTTCCTGCTCAAGCACATTTAAATCAGACCATTTTTTTGTTACGGTATTGTAAAGCCAGCAAGATTGTTGTTCAACTACAGAATGGGAAGAAGTAAGAAATGCAGAATCGGCCGCTGATTGAAAAAAGCTATAATAGGTATGTAGTGCGTTATAGGTAAGCATACAATAATCAGTGCCAGGTATATATCTTACACCATCAAATGTATGAGCAGGAACCGGATGACCATTCTTGCTAATGGGTACCCAATAAGATATACCGTTTTTAATACCTAAATCTTTGAAAGTAAAATCTGTAATGGTATCAGGCATATGCGAGACATCCCATTGCAAATTTTCCATGTCAAATATTCTCATTACGTTAAAATTTGATTCATCCCAACGCCAGCCATGTATGTCATTTCCATACTGAAGAATTTTACGATTCTTGAAATCAATAGTAATATTGACGTGACCATTGTATCCAGGAGGGGTCTGATAAAAGCGGCCGGAATCAAATGTTATTACACCTGTTTCTACAGGGATTTCAATCCATTTATTATCTGCCATATTAGTAAAAAAGTCTTTTCCTGAAACAGCCATCAATTCACTGTTCCAAAAAATAAGGCAGCATATAAATACGTAAATTATTCTCACTCTTCTTGACCTTTCGGGTTATCGTAATAAAGTAAACTTGGTCTGCATGGTTTTTTTGTTGCAAGAATATCGTACGATGTATACTCCAGAACTCATTTTGCTACCATCCAACAAAACAATATGTTGCCCTGAAGTCAATTTTTCGTCAAGAACAGTTTTTACTAGCTTGCCGTGAATGTCAAAGATCTCGATATTTACAATATGCAGCCCATCTTCTTCTGCGCCGACAAAATAAATACTCGCCATCGGATTTGCTGGATTTGGAGATATCGCAATATGCATTGGACTCGAGGTTAGCTTGTATTCAGCCTCTCCGGACACTGGTGCAGGTAAACTATCCTGACTAATACGCATAAAGGCTATCCCGGTAGGTGTGAAGCCATCAGAATTAGACGGGAAATAGGACATTACAAACATTTTTTGTTTTAATGAATACCCTACCGTATGTATTTGACCACTGTATGTTTCCAGCAACCTCCAGTAGTTCTGAGCACAATCGTAATACATTATGCGAGGATAGAAATTGACAACAACGTCATGATCAGGATCGTACGCCATATTCCAGCTTCCATCATTTGGAAGTGAATCATTAGATATTAAATTACCGTTTCTGTCAAAAACTTTTGGTTCCAATTTTTCCCAGCTTGAATCATTAATATTAAATACCCACGTCTCATTGTATTTGGTATTCGATCCCGACTGCACGCCATAAAAGAAAACACGGTTTCTTTTCGAATCATAGCAAGGAACCTGTTTTTCGACATTTCGTGCCGATAGAGTAGGTCCCATCTGATTGTAAACTCCTGGCTCTATGTTTGGCATTCCATAAATAGCCATTTCGGAATAAGATGTACCCCCCCCACGGAATTCAAGAGCACCTAAATCTGGATTTGTCGTACTTAACATCCAGTGATAAATCAAATTAGAGTTATAATGCTTGAAATCAGATTCCCATATCTTTCTATCTGGATCATAATACCGTATTCCACCGAGTATCATTTTTTTAATACGCATATCATATCCTATTAAACCATAACTATGAGCCGCACATGGGTTTCCACTAAGTGTAGGAAAACCATCTCCATCTATAGCTCCAAAAGGACGGGGTGGATAATCAGGTGGATATGATTCGTACCAACGTCCAGTTGCCATATCAAAATGAGAAACCTCCGTTCCAAGATATGCTGAATGGCCTCCTCCCCACATAATCAACTGATCTCGTTCAAAATCATATGTTCCAACTCCATACGAACGATCTATACATTTGTATGGTAATTGAGACGATACGTCTGTTAGATGATTATATGGAATATTTGCCAGAGTGTTAGCCCAAGCATTTCTATCTACAGGAGGCTGTTTTCTTGAGTTTTCCCAAACAGACGATCTCCATTGATAATCACATGTCGGAGAAACAATGCTTTTCTCAACAGCATTCGAAAGATTTAATTTCAATTCATATGTTTTTCTTGCTGTACCCATATAGTAAACACAAGATCCTGTCATTGTTAATACATGAACGCTATCTTTGGAATTATAATCCATAAAGCAGAATGATGAGGTTCCATCAAGAGAAAGAGTTATATCCCAAGCACGCCACTGATTTTGCAGTACACTATAACTCCATAATTTTCCCGCTCCATCAACCAGCACACAGACATCTTGACCTGCATCATAGTCCATACATGAGATGCCTTGACTGAGACTTGTAGGATATTCTTTAGGATATCTATGTTCCCATGCCTTAGAAGAACAATCATAAATCCATGTATCATAAAGCCAAGCCTTATCTCCTGTTCCACCAAATAACACAATTTTACCATGCCCTGCATAAACCATACGACTATAATAACGTCCCTCCGGTGCTACAGCGAGTCGTTCCTTTGCTCTCCATAATATCCATTTAGCGGAATCAAGACTAACCTGATAAGCACGATCGTAATCTGATTGGAGTAATTCTTGCGCAGCTTGATTCAAATAAAATGCCACTCTGTTTGTTAGCGAACGGGCAGAATCAATCTGCATCCGTTCGTATCCAGCCTGACCGGACCAATTTGCAGCTTGAGTTATAAGTTCTGATGCAAAAAGCGTCAGTTTGCTGCTTAGCTGACCTGCATCATTATTAGGCGATATTTCAGCATGACCAAAAAAATGTTGCCCTGCCAACCCACAGTATTTCTCACAGATTTTATAGACAGAATCCATTTGAATATATGCAAAAGCCATACCAGTATATGGTGTTGATACAACTGACCATTTATTTGTAACCATACTAAACGTCCAAGTGAGTCGTGAATTGAAGTTAGGATCGAACCATTTCGAATCAACCCACATCCAACCTGAATTTTGTGGAATCGGAATGTATCCACCACCGAACAATAATGCTTCATGATTAATTGGATCCCAGCAAAGACTTCCCATACTAACACATGCTGGAGTATTGATGTAATGATTCGAAGTATCTGTAGGAATATTAGCAAATGTTTGTGTTATTGGATCATATGTAAAAGTTTTACGTCCATAGAAATACAATATTTTTCCGGAATCAGCCACATAACATGCCTGATAACCTAACCAACCTGGCCAATTAGGACAAGGAGGTTTTGGTCGCAATTTCCCTCCAAATGTTACAAAATCCGTATAATATTTATCAGCATCAAATCTCGTCTTAATTGGTTGTGGTGGCGGTCCAAATTCATTATGCCAAGAATGTGTTTTTGCATCATATTTCTCAACATCATATTTATCCGTCGCCAGATTTCCGGTATTTCCTCCCGCTGCTCGGTATCCCCAATATATATTTGCTTCAATATTATCTGCATATATTGAACTACCAATCAAGCCACCAGTTGTTGTATTATCTGTTTGTACCCACACATTTGTTGAAGAAAATGATGGCATATAAAGACCTAAAAACAAAATAATCGAAACACTTAAATGTATTTTTCTGTTTGTCATAATTATACCCTCCTGTAGATTTGAATAAGTGTTTTTATCTGTTTTTATCATTAATTCCTACCCTTATATATAATGCCGGTCCCTATCACATACAAAGTGCATTCATGAAGGTATGTGGTAATAATTGAACAACTCCTGGTAATTTCTGATTAATAGCTGTCGTATTTATCATACCGAGATTTCTTTTGCTTTTTTTACTTAAAATCCAAACATTTATAGCCAGTCTATTCTTTTAATTCTATAATTACAAAACAGATCATCGATAAAGATTCGCATACTCCGGGAGGTTTTATTATGGAACAAATTTTCAGTAATGCCGAAAAGGCTCTTTTAATAGAATCTGCACGTTTGGCAGGTGATTGGTTCGTTAATACTCAAAATTCCACATCGCAATCTTGGGGGTGTGTCCGTGCAATCGACAGTGCTGATAGGGGAAGATATCTTGAGAAAGTTCATCCTGCACGTTCTCCGCATTGGCCCGCTGCAATATGGATACAAGGAATAGCAACCTTTTCTCTGCTTAATCTTAAACAGCTAAATATTCCTCAAATGGAACGATACGAAAAATCTGCGGTTGAAGCTGCAAGATATCTTGCATCATGCCAATGTTTCAACAAAAATTGGCCGGATGGAATTGGCGGTTTTCACGAATTTTTTCCAAATGATTCTTATTCTGCACCGCGTGACGCTGCATCCGCTGCCATTGCCTGTTTATCGCTTTATCGTCACACACATGATTTTACATGGCTTAACCGGGCAGAATCTTTCGCAACATGGTATTCAACCAAAGGTTGTGATTCTGATGGTTATCCATGGGACGATTTTGACCTTCAAAAAGGTAAAGGTATCAGCAATCTGCGTGGCGACTGGCAGGCCGGTGGTGGTTTGTTATATTATCAGCTGTACTCTTTAACAGGTAACGAGCAGTGGAAAGAAGCCTTATACAGAATTCTTGATATATTGGTTGATATTTGTGATAAGGCAGATCCAAATCTTGATACCGCCTATACATTTCATGGACAAAATATTTTGTCTGTAGGAAACGACGATTTTGCCAACACTGTACTTTTGGCTGGTTTCAAGCTATTCAAGGAAATGAGATTTCTGAAACTGTTCGAAAAACGTATGAGACTAGAATGGACAAGACAGGCTGAATCTGGTGCCTTTCCAGGCTACGGAGGTACTTTTGTCACATCAATTGAAATGATCGATGCCCTTGAAATGATCGCTCAAGGAGTTGAAATTCTGCCACAAGAAGAACTTGTCTACCGACTCAGACAGGCAGCTCTATTTTCATTGACTACTCAAGAACGACATTCAACAGATCGATATCTTCTAGGCGGTGTTTTTGGAGAAAGTAACTATGCTTATGGCAGAGACATCATTCATGCAAGAGATACAGCCTATGGCATTCAACTCTGGCTAAAACTTGCCGGATTCGAAGCAAAGGAATACAGCATTCAAGGATGGTGATGGTTTCCAGAAAAATGCATATGTTATATTCTTCATTAAATGTATCTCATAGAACGCATATCTTTTCTGCTGATTGCTTTTTATATTGCATTGCTGTTTTCAGACAGCGTTACACTTGACAACAACGTTATACCCGAACCTTATCTTTGTAGGCTTGTTAATCAACCTGTCACTATTAATGGATATCTCAATGAATGGGGAGACTTCAAGCAACCATATGGTAAAATTTATATCGAAGACCCATACGCAGACAGAATTACAACTGACCGCAATAAAATTTGGTGTCGACTCGCATGGGATAGCAAGAACATCTATTTGTCTTTCCTTATAAACGACACCAAGTTAATGGCTCGAACGCTGAATAATGATGACTATATTCTTGACGACGATGGCATAGAAGTATTCCTATGTCGAAAGGATGATTCCACAAAGACATGGAGTCCCGATGTCTTCCATATTTTTTTTGGTCTGAATAATAACGTGACCCAAAAACAGGGCATCGTCCCTGTGTCTGGCAAAGGCAGGGTTCAACAGATGCTTATTCACGAGTTGAATGTTCACTCCTACATGCGTCCACTTGGTACAATAAATGACAACTCTGATATCGATACTGGTTATCAGCTTGAAGCATCCATATCATGGGAAAGTCTGGGCATGACTCCTTCAAACGGTACAACATTCCGATTCAATTTTGCTGTAAACGAATGGGATGATTCCGATAATGATACTTCTCAAGCAACACACACAACCGTATACTATTTATACAGTGGTGTCTGGGCAGACCCACACAACAATTTTCCTTTCTATTGGCGCTCCATAATTCTTGACGGTGTAGTACAGCCATCATTAAAGAAAGCAACTCCCAGCATCTCCTCTATTTCGCGAAGCGGAAGCTTAATATTTGTAATTGTGCCATTCATTATACTAGTGGCTTTTGCATATTTGATATACATACGTCAACGTTCGCAAGCAATATCCACGAAATTAAGAAATGAAATTGATTTTAAATTAAAAAACTTTATAGATGATAATTTCAAGAAAAAAGTCTCGTTGGAAGATTTTTGCAAACAATACAACTTAGGATTAAGACAAGTACAGCGTTGGATTAAAAAAGATTTAAATACCACATTTAACGATCTTCTAACAAGGCGTCGAATGACAGAAGCAATTCAGATGCTTGAAATGACGTCCAAAAGTATATCAGAAATATGCTTTGAAGTAGGCTACAGCGATACAAGCTATTTTACAAAGATATTCAAAAATATTCATGGTACAGCACCAACGGATGTTCGTAAACGTTTTGTCAAACCTTGATTCCTTTTTATTCAATAAACTGATAATATCTTTAAGCATCAAAAACATCTGAGATTCTGACAGCAAGGATCAATATTTTAATACAATCAGACTGAATCATCAATTCATTAATTTATGGCGTATACTTAAAAGTCTATAAAGTAACGAAACGTGTCATAATGTATCATTTCATGCACTTATAATATATCAACATAACCATTTGAGTTATAATAAAAGAGCTCCTGGAAGAAGATGAAGCTTTCGCAAAGCGGGAATTCGATTTCGTAGTATTTTCGACAAACAAAAACATTCCGCCGATTAGAGGGCGACAGACCGATATCTGCTATTGGAACAGCGGTGAAATCGGCCTCACCGGTGCAAGGCTCATTGAGTCTATTCTTAAGGGTAATGTGCAGTCTCCCCGAATTCATTATACACCGGTTGAGATTATCTCATCAGTGTATAGTAACTGAGCTTGCAAGCTAACAAATTTGAAAAATATCAACTTTTGCTTTGGTTAACAAAAACCCACCCCCGCCCTTCGGGCACCCCCTCCCTTTTTCCCGATTTTCATTTGTACATTTCTGGAAAAAGGGAGGGGGAAAATCAGAAAAAACTATCCCCCCTTTTTTGCTCTGAAAAAAGGGGGGCAAGGGGGGTTCAAAGTAAACTCATGTATTGTTTCTGTATTAGTTACCTCATCAATGTCATGTGCTTAGAGACTTTTGTATCACCAGCATTAAGACTAATCAGATAAACACCGCTTGAAAGTCCTTTTGTACTCCACAAAATGGTTTCACGTTCATTTTGTACGGTTCTCGAAAACACAACCTTTCCATCTGCAGAAAAGATTTTAACGATACCCCTACCGGCAGTAATAGTTGCATAGGCAGACATGTTAACAGGATTGGGAGTAATGTTAATGCTGTTTGAAAGAATGTTCTTAACAGCTGTTCTGATAGGCGACGCTGTTGATGGCGTATAGTCTGCAGGAGGTACTTTAACCATCTTGATTACACTATCAGCAGACCATGCAACTGGAGCAAAATTAGGGGGAGAGTAGGGCTGTGCAGAAATGCCAATCCATCCATTATAGGTATCTACCTGAATTGAATCGCGTGAGACGTTGAGCGGTGCTTCCCATGAACCGGTTGCAGTACGTCGGTAAGCAAGGAGAGGTTTTTTACTCGTTCCATCACCGACAGTGAAATAGATTAGTCGATCATTTTCAGGATTGACTCCATCTCCACAAACAGAGAGCTGTCCGCCGCCTGGGACGTTTGACAATTCACGAATCCATGCGGAACCGTTCCAGTGCAGGATACCGTTCATTTTCAGATCAGTAACAAATATCTCATTTTGTCCCATTGAAACAGCGTGCACCGCATATTTGAGGCTGCCTGATAACCAGCCGTTTGTTTCAATCACTTCGGGTGTGCTCCAATCAGTTCCGTTAAAAACCGACCACAGAAGTCCGCGGGCATCCTGCCAGAATACAGCTGCGTGCTCTTTGTATGGTACAATATGTGTTTCCGGCATGTCATAGTTTCCGGCATACCATACAGCCTGTCTGCTCCCTTCAATAGGACCGAATCCCATTTTGGCTGTTGACCATGTTGCACCGTTGTCATCGGAGTAGGAGACGCCGACTTCCG